>JAAYLC010000234.1 GCA_012522045.1 Bacteroidota bacterium | reverse complement strand
GTAAGTAAATTTATCTTGATAATTGTAAACTTCATTTCCTTTGGAATTCCAAATATTTCCGGCATCCGCAAAAACAGCTCCTTTGAGAAAGGAAATGATGGGAAATCGGTATTCGATATTGGCTTCCAAGCGAATGTTTCCCGATTGATCGTAATACCCTACCGAACCGTCATCGGGAGTGTAGGTTCCCGGACCCAGACTTCGAATTCGGAATGCGCGAACGCTGTACGGACCTCCTGAAAAATACTGTTTGACAAAGGGCATCACCTCCGAATTTCCATAAGGCAATCCATACCCTCCAAAAAGTCGTGTTGCAATCACTTGATCGCTACCCACCTTAAAATGATACCGAAAATCGATGTCTGCTTTGGCGTATTGAGCAAACTCGGTATCGAATATTTTTTTCTTTCCGTTTTCGTCACTTTTTGCCAATAAACTGAAACTGTTTCCGGCAATATCAATGTTTCCATTAAAATAAAATTGATGAGTTCTGTAAGCATCAATCATTCCGTTATAATTATATGAATAAAGTCCGCCGGGAATAAATTGTTGCTCGAAACTTTGTCTTAAAAACGGGTTTTGCTCAAGAATCAAATCGAATTCTGCAGAACTGCGTACCCGTCGGGTATAATTTATGCTGAGCGGTATAATTTCGTGATGGACGTATTTATTGGCTTGCCAGCTGTATCCAAACTGACCGGAAGCCGCAAATAACGCATACAAGGCGGTGCGGCTGAGGTAATTGCCTTCAAGGCTTATTTTGGTTTTGGGAATGTTGTATTTAAAAAAATCCGTGTTGATTTTTATGGGAAACAGAACCCGCGGTAAAATCAAATCATTTTTCAATCCGAGTTCCAGGCTGCTTTTGGTGCCGCTTTCCTTACCGCCCATTTGGAATTCATAGCCCAATCGTGCCGTGGTATTGAGGGTTTCTCCTCCTTTAAACAAATTTCTGTTGCTGTAAGTCACCGCCAAACCGGGACCGGTAAAATTGTTGGATTTGGTCACGGCTTGAAGTTCTATGCGAACGGCTCTTTTGTTCAAAGGAGAAAGGTAAAGATTGGCTTCCAAAAGTCCCAAGGAATCGGTCAAGGATTCGCGTATTTCGTTGTATTGAATGTTTACAAATTTATAAACTCCAATGGATGAAATCCGTCTCGCCGTATTTCTCGAAAGTTCGGGATTGTAATACTGACCTTCTTCCAGTACAATAAACGGATCTAACAATTCAGGTTTAAAAAACCCGGAGCTGTTGATGTAGTTTTTATTGTTAAATCGAACACTGTCTACAGAAATCGTATCTTCAGAGTGATAATTTGCATACACGTTTAGTTTGGCAATCCGATAAGGTACTAAGGATTCTTCGGGAACTTCATTTTTTAAACGGAGAAACAAATCAAATTTTTTAGCTCCGTATTGATTTGTATCTGCTTCAAAAATTAAAAAACTTGGATTAAAATTATAGTATCCGTTTAGTTTCAATTCATTATCAATGCGTTCGCGTTCCAATTTCATGGCTGTCAAATTAAACTGTAAATCCGATGTTATTTCGGTTTTTTCAACAGCTTGTCGGATTTGAGAATCAATGGGTTCCGGAAGGGAATCGACTTTGTAATTGACCATTCGATAAGGCTCCGGGAGTTCTAAATGATACGTGATGGAAGCTTTTTTGTCTTTTTCATCAAATTCATGGGTGGCATTGCTGTAAAAATACCCTCTGTTTTCCAGGCGGTTAATCAATATTTCCTGAACTTCAATAGGTTCTACATCACTTTGATACACGGGCTCCTCTCCAAGTCTTTTGTAAAAAAATCGGTTGATAAACCCCGGCTTTTCTTGTTGCATTTTGTAGTAAAAATACAGTCCCGGTCGCATGCCCAGTATTTTTTTGTTCGGTTTGGGAGTCAGGGCTTCCTCTAAAACAGCTTCTAACTGTTTTTTTCTTTCAATTTCAGAATTGGACTCCATTTCAATCGTTGCACCTGTGTATAAACGCTCATCTTCGGGAATGTATTTTTTTACCGAACACGCTTGTATTAAAAAGAATGTGGGAACGAACAGGATTAATATTTTAATTGAATTGATTTTCATACGTGTGACTTATTCTTTGGATTCTAACTCTTGGGCAGATTGAATTTCACCTTTTGTTCTTTCTTGTCGGGCTTGTCGTCTCATTTCGCGTGCTTCCTTTCGTTTTTGACGTCTTTCTTCTGCTTTCCGTTCACGAACTTCCTTATCGGTTTCGCCTTTCAATATCGCTTGCCATAACTCATTGAATTCATTAAATTCTTGCGTGAATATCAAAGCCAGTCCGCTTACGATGGTTTGTCCGTCAATGATGTTTTCATATGAATTTTTTCTAAATCCTTTCAAGCGATAGCGCCCGTTTTCGGTCAAATAATATTCTAAACTCACATTTCCGATAAGGGGTGCAGGTTCTTCTCGTGAGTTTCCGCCTTCAATATCGACTTCACTCCCCACGCGCACTATGAGGCGGTCATTAAATAATTTTTTTTGAGCGGCCACATCCAATTGCGTGCGTTGCTCCGGCGATTCTCCCTGATAATCGGTATAGCTGCTCAATCCGAAATCCAGTTCAAATCCGGTATTTCCCAATACTTTGTTTGAAAACGTATTCAACTGGTCAGAGATGGCATCGTTTAAATTGTCACGGGCAATGGTCGTTAATCCTCCTTGACTTCCGTCGCTACCCGGTTCCGGATAAAATCGATTCATCACCAAAAGCGAAAAAACTTGTCGGTTTAATTCCCCTTCTTGCTGGTTTACTTGTTGAATTCTTCCATAAACTTGTCCGCCTACAGCGCCTTGTTCGGCTTCGGGCATATCCAAATTAAAGAAAACTTTGGGTTGTTCCAATTCTCCGTCAATATTCAGATACACATAAAAAGGGAGCACTTGTCGGTATTTCCCGCGTACCGACGGATCGGAACCTGAACTAACAGGTGCCATTAACGGCGAAGCTGAAGCTTCTACTTCATACATCGCTCTTACATTTAAGGAAGCATCCATCGGATCTCCCGACCAACTGATTTGACCTTCAGGCATCAAACTAAATGTACGATTGACAAGATTGTACAAATTCATTTCATAATGTCCGCCTGCAATATCGTAAACTCCGGTAAGGGTCATACGACCGTTGGGTTTCATGGTAAAATTGAAATCTCCGTTTCCAAAAACCTTAAAATTATCACCGGTTTCTTCATTGATAATAAGGGTGATTTTTGCTTCTTCAGTAATTTTAAGCAGTGCGTTGATATCGACTCCGGTTACGCGCGCTTTCTCGGCGGTAGTTCGGGTTAAAACAGCTTCCGGATCTTCTCGGTTTATGAAAAGCACAATGCCCTCCCGGCTTTCGATAGCGGCGGTAGCCGATGGCAAAACGTAAGTAATATCGGTGCGGTCGCTTACGGAGGCTTCAATGTCGATGACCGGAACGTCAAGAGAACCTGTAAGGGTGCCCGAAAGGCTGAACGCACCCGTTCCGTATAGAAAATCATTGTCTTCTTCGGTGGCATTTACAAATTGAAAATCATCGGCGTCGATTCTCAAATCGAACGTAGGGTTAATCATCGTTTCCGTACCGATTTCCCCGGAAAAAACCAAGGCATTTCTATTTTCATCCAAAATGGTAAATCGCGGCAAACGGATGCCGGAATTGTCAATTTGGACAACTTCATCCTGTAATGTAAAACGTGTATTTAATTTATCAACTCCAAAAACTGCATCCGCGAAACGAAGCACTCCGGCATATTCAGGTTGCGCCGCCCGACCTCTGATTCGAAACTGCCCGAAAATTTCGCCGCTTGCTTCATCTATCTCTCCCATTGACAATCCTTCGAGGGCATTTACCCGGAACTGATTTAATTTTATTTCGGCGTTGATTTGAGCGTCTTCCGAAGCGATGTAATTTCCGTTTACATCCAAATCAATCGCTCCTTCTTTTAACGCGACGTCAAAATTATACGTGTTATTGAGTGCCGATTCTGCATCTACGGAAAGCGTCCCCATATCCACACGCATCATACGGATTTTTGTAATTTCAAAATCTGCCAAAAATCCGGGCGTATTAAAAGGATCGACCACTGCCAGATTTCCGTTTAAGGTTCCCTGGGCGAGTTCTTCATCCGGATTCAGATAGTTTAAAATTTCTCTTAAATTGAAGTTGTCAAAAATCACTGCGATGTGATTCTGATTGATTTGCGTCAATGTATTCGTAAACTCAAAGGATTCGTTGTAGTGACTGAATTTAAAATTATTAAACGTCAATTGATTCGTTTGAAATACGACCTCGTTGTCATTTGGAATTTCCCATTTATTCTTATTCAATACCAGACTGTCCGGAAAAATATGAAGATGTAAATCATTGGCTGTTCCTGTAATTTTTGATTTTATATTTGTAAGCGTGCTGTCGTTGTGAGTTGCTTTAAACGCCAGATGCATTTCGTCATCCACTTGATTTCCGGTGATATGCGTTTCGGGCAAGTTTAGCGGTCCGGCATTGATATTTTGAAATCCCAAATCAAATAAAAATTTGTCTTTGTTTGTATCCATGGTCAAAGAGAGGCTGTCCACGGTGGCTCCTGAATAATTGATGTGAGGTACATCAACGCGCGCTGCCAGAATGCGTTCGGCTTCGTCAAAATAGGATGCGATTTTTATGGTATCTAAATCGCGAACATTCATCAAAAACACTTGATTGAGAACCGGTGCTTGTGCTACTCTTCCTAAAATTTTTACGCGAACAGGAGTGTGTAAAGAATCGGGTTCTTCAATTTTGCGTGTAAAATAACTTTCAATGTGGCGTTGTACGGCTTTTGTCGAATTAGCTGGTTCTGAATTGCTTTCAATACTCAATTGTAAAATTCTGTTATCAATCCAAATGGAAGTGGTATCCGATCGGACATGGGCAGTCGCCAACACATCCCCTATCAAATAGGTCTGATCGTCATAAATAACCACGCCTTCTCCGATGGTAGAAATAATATCGAAACCTTCTTTTGCACCTTGAAAGTTGACGTCTAATTTGAGACCTGTTCTTACATCGCGTTCCATCACACCAAGGGCTTGCAGATTTACGCCTTTAACGTTCAAATGAACATCGGCTTGTGGCGCTACAGAGTCCAAGGCAATAGCAGCCAATAAATCCAAGTCGACATTCTCATCTTTATAAGCAGATTGTATCGTTCCGCTTCCATCGGTTAATTTTCCGGTAATTCCCCAGTCTGATATGGTGTAATTGTTCATTTTAAATTCGGAAACAATTAAATCCAATTCGGCATTTAACGAATTTATATCCGAACCCGATCCCGAAGATTTTAGTTCCAAACTCAGCGTTCCTAATTGCTCGTTTTTTAAGAGTTCGTCTAATTTATATTCTACTACTTCCAATTCGGTTTCAAAAGAAAGAATCTCCACGTTTTTATAATGTCCGGATAGTTTGGCAACTCCTTGTGTGGTGTTTAAAACCGCATCCGCATGAATATCGTTGAGATTTCCAGAAGCATTTCCGCTTAATCTGATGTTGTTCGGAAATCGGATGCCGAGGCTGTCTTCATTTACGAATTGTAATATATCGCGCCGAATTGTTTGTGTCTGAAAAGAAGGAATTTGAAAACTGAGACGATCGGTATCGGTAATATTATTTACGGTTCCGCGTACATTCATATTGGTTGTGCTTCCCCAATTCAGATTTAAGTTATGAATGGCAACCGCATTTAAATAGCCGGAAGCATCCACCTCACCCGAGATGTTTTTACGGGCCAGTTTTCGGATGTATTCATTGGATTTTAATTCAGGACTAAAATAATATGCATCACGCACCTGCAAAGTCAAAGCTTCCAAATCCAATAAAACTTTGGCGTTTTCTGGAGCATCGATAAAATTTGCCAAACTGCTGTATTCCAACGATGCTTTTCCACGTAAAAGATTGTCGTTGAGTTCAAGTTCTAATGCGTCAATCCTTAAATCGGTATCACTACCATTAAAATCAAATGCTAACTTTTTTAAAGTTAAACCGGAAGCTTCCACAAATGAAAACTCATTTAACGAAATGCCTATTTGTTCTTCTTTTAAAAAGATATTTTCTGCTTTAAGCATAAGGTCATGCACATCGACAGCATTGGCATGAAACACTCCGGTCTCCGTTTTTTGATTTCCGACAAAATAACGGATGTGATTCTCTTGAAAATCAATTGAAGAAACAGCAATTTTAAAATCAGGCCATTCAAATTTTGAAATTTCATCATTCATTTCTTCAACCTGTTCATCGACCTGTTCCATTGCTTTATCTACGGAATCGGTATGAAGCGCCAAAACGGATTTATGCAGGATTAAATCTCCAATTTCAATTTCATTGTCTTTTAAATTTCCTTTATTTAATTCCATTAGGAAGCTGCCTATTTCCAAATTGGCACGCATATGGTTTGGAACCGATTCATAGTTTACAAACACATGCTTTAAATTCAGTTTTTTCACTTCCAAATAAGGCAAGACGCTTTGTTCTTCATCTGAAGGCGGCAGTAAAGACGGGGTTTGTGTAAGATTCAATTGGGTATTGTTAATGGAAATTTCAGAAGCGCGAAAATCCATGGTTTCTAAATCTGTTTTTTCCAGGCGAAGTGCTAAGTTTCCTAATTTTAAATCTGCATCTATCCCGATTACAGTATCTTTAAATTTGATATCGAAATCATTAAAAAACACATCGCCTATAATAATCTTAAATGGTTTTGAAGTAGTGTCAGGTTCTTTTGGTACAACTTCGTCGGATGCAAAAGCATCGATTAAAAATTGAAAATTATATCCTTGAACGGTATCTTGTCTTGTGATGTTCGCCTTGACTCCTTCCCATTTTAGATAGTCAATTCCGATGGCATTTCCCCGAATTATGGGTAACAGCGGCACATCGGCTTCCAGAGTTTTGGAATAAAACAAAGTATCTTGTCGTGAATCTTCCAAAAAAAGTTCTTCCAAGATGATATTTCCGTCAAATGAAATGTAGAGCTTTCCTATTTCAACTTTTGTGTTTGTCTTTTCAGAAACAAATTTTGCGGCACGTTGGACAATAATATTCTGTCCCCACGGACTTCGTATAAAAAGAAGAACCAGAAAAACCAACAATATTAGAATTCCGAGAATCCAACTAATTACTTTTAATAATTTCCTCCCGAAAGTTTTCTTTTTATGTGTGTTTTTTTTCAATCGTTTAATTAATTTTCATTCGTGACAAATAAATTAAAATTTAAAAACCTGTCAACAAATAACAGAATCCTTTACAAACAAAGGTTAGAAAATAAATTTAATGAAATATTTATAAGTTTGTTAAAATAAATGGTCGAAAAATAGGGTTTTATGTAGATAGTTATTATATTTGCAGATAATTATTTCCCACAGTATTAACTTTTGTATAACATTTACACAAACTAAAATATGAAATTAAAATTATTTTTTTTAATTATTCTTGCTTGTGTCGGAACAAGGTTTTATGCGCAAGTGGGGATTAACACCACGAATCCTCGAACGGCATTAGAAGTAGCAGGAACTGCCCAATTGTTAGAACTTGAGGTTGAAGATATTCCTGAAGTTGAAGACGGTCAAAAAACTACATTCTTGATTCAGACAAGTGATGAATACATCTACACTTTAGATGCTTCAAATCCCGAATCTACCGCCTTGGCTTATCTTATGGTTTACAACCTTGAAAATCCTGATGGAGATTGGGTTTTAAATTACAACACCTTAATTCCGGCTGATACCTATGACGTGTTTGCTATTTCGGCATTTTATGACAAGGAATTATCATATTTTCAAGGACATCAATGGTTTACCATTCCTTATTATGCTGCTTTTATTCAAGGAGGCACTTGGAGACTGATTGCCGATTATCCCGGGTTTACCAATCAAAACGAGAGTGATGTAGGAACTTGGACGATAACAGTAGTAGTATATTCAAAAACATTATCCAAGAACCTTGGAAATCAAACAGTGAACATGAACGGCAGTGGAACTGGAACTGCCACAACCCCTTTATTAGATTAATCATGAGACTATTTTATATTTTATTGTTTTGCCCATTTTTATCCGTCGCTCAAGTAGGGATAGGGACAGATGAACCGGAAGCAGATTTAGACATTGAAGGAAGTCTGCTTATTCAAGGGAATACCAAAGTATTGTCTATTCCGACTATTGGTCCTACAGAGGAAGGATATAAATACCTTATGCGTCTGCCTGAAACAACGCCGGGAGGTGAAATTCGACATTTGGAAGTCGAGAATTTGAGTGTCGCTCCGGTAAATGTTATCAATTATACGTTTACTAATTTGAATTTGGATGACCTCACTGATGTTAACCTACAATATAATAGTAATGAATATATTGTTGCGATTGCCAACTTTCAATACGACGGATACCCAATTCAAAAAGGAAATTTAGGAGGGAATACAAGATCTATTGGAAATTTTGTTACCCGGACTTTTATAAGTAACAATACTTGGCATTTGGAAATACGCAACAGGTCTTTAAATCTTTCCTCGGGTCAGCCACTTACTTATCGAATTACCTTAATTGTATATGACCGCTCTTTTTTCAAACAGCTTCCACCGGTAACTACCGACATGGGAGGTCAAAACACCGGAACAGCTCCACAAGCACCAAATTTTTAAGTAACATACGAAATGAAAACACAACGTTATATTTTACAGATTCTTCTTATAATGAGCTGCGGATTAATTTCCTATGGTCAAGTGGGAATTAATACCAATACTCCTACAGAAACTTTGGATGTGGAGGGAAAGACTATCGTTAGAGAACGTTTGTATTTGGAAAATCCAAATGCAGCAGAAATCCAACATCAAAATCTCTTGGTTAAAAGACCCGACAGGAGTTGGGCGATTCATAATGTAAACACAGCAAAATACGGTCCGGTAAATTATACTGAAGTCAAGTTTGAAAATGTTCCTCCTGCTGGAATTCAATCGTACAACACGCTGATTCCCACCTCAAAATACATTGTAGCTGTTCAAGGATATTATTATTACATCGCCGGCTCAACCAATACAGATGTTCTTTTAAACAGTACTCGTGCAGCTTCACCCAATGATCATATCGAAGGGCCTAGATTTCATGCTTATGAAAATAATGGAACTTGGCATATTCAAGGACAAGTAAATCAAAGTAATTTTCAAAGTTCGACAGGAAATACCAACGTAGATATTTTTATGAATATTGTAATTTTCAGAAGAGATTTCTTTACAAAATCCCATTCCGATATCAATGTCGATATGGGTGGAAACAGTACAGGAACTGCTCCTCTTCCCCCAGCATTTCAGTAAAAAACAGTTTACTTGAAAATTTAAAAGGATGTTAATAATTGAGTATTGACATCCTTTCTTTTTTAAATTTACCGTTAGTATTGTTTTCTAAAATCTTCTGATATGGAATGGACATTTAAAAATATGGAGCTTTATTTAAAAGACCTTACGCCTGAAGTACAGGAAAAGGCTAAGGAAATAGCAGAAAAACTAAGTAAGGAAAGTGAGTACTCAGAAGAAAGAATTATAAAAGAAGCTATCAAGCGTGCACAAGAATGGTTGTATAATGCAGAAGGGTAAGAATATTAAACCAATCTAAAAATAGCCAAGGCGTATAAATAAAATCTCAAGTATCGCAACAATCCGAATAGCAGGAAACTCGTAAATCTATAATGAATCATTCCGGCTGCCATACTTGTCATAGAATAAGGAATAGGCAATAATGCGCCTACAACAATTAAAAAACCACCCCATTTTCTTATTTGACGCAGGTGTTTCTTCATTTTTCCTTCCATATAATTGTAAATTTTTGGAATGGTAAGCAGCCATTTTCCAATAAAATATGAAATGATACCACCCAGATAGGACATGGTAGCAATTAAAGTGAGATAAACCACCGGATGGGGCATCTTGCTGCTCCAAGCAATAAAAATTTCGGGAGGAACCAAGCCCAACAACGATTCAGATATGAGAAATACAAAGAGAATCAGTACCGGAGCAAAATTCTCGGTCACGTAAACAAATACACTTGAAAAATCGATTAGATATAAATCAATCAGAATTAATGCTACTACGGCAATAAGAATCGGCAGCGCTGCCTTTTTCAGACTTTCCCATACAAAACTGTAAAAACCTGTAAGTTTATAATACAAGTGCATTCTTTTTAATCTGTTTGTTTCTCTTTTACTTGCAACGCTCATAATTCATTACCTCTTTAACTTATCTATTTTTAACAATGGGCAAAAGTAATTAACAGAATTTATAATCGATGTTTATAATCTATTAAATTATCTTAACCCATAAAAAAAGGGCAAAAATGATGCTCTTTTTACCTTTCTTTAATAATTTATAATCAATTTATGCATCGACATTGGCATAAATTGCATTTTTCTCTATAAACTCTCTTCTGGGCGGAACTTCATCACCCATAAGCATCGAGAAGATTCTATCAGCTTCGGTTGCGTTATCGATGGTTACTTGACGCAAGGTTCTTTTATCAGGGTTCATTGTGGTGTCCCAAAGTTGTTCGGCATTCATTTCTCCAAGTCCTTTATATCTTTGGATGGTCACTCCGTTGCCCATTTCCTCAAGAATTTCATCGCGCTCTTTATCGCTCCAAGCGTAAACTTTCTTTGCGCCTTTCTTCAACAAGTAAAGTGGCGGAGTTGCAATATAAACGTGACCGGCTTCGACCAATTCACGCATGTATCTGAAAAAGAAGGTCAAAATCAACGTAGCGATGTGACTTCCGTCCACATCCGCATCACACATAATCACTACTTTATGATAACGGAGTTTTTCCAGATTCAGTGCTTTGCTGTCTTCCTCGGTTCCGATGGTCACTCCGAGTGCTGTATAGATATTTTTTATCTCTTCATTTTCAAATACTTTATGTTGCATGGCTTTTTCCACATTCAATATTTTTCCACGAAGGGGCAAGATTGCTTGAAAAGATCGGTCTCTTCCTTGTTTGGCAGTTCCTCCTGCAGAATCTCCCTCCACTAAAAACACTTCACATTTTGCCGGATCTTGCTCGGAACAATCTGAAAGTTTTCCGGGAAGTCCCCCTCCGCTCATCACTGTTTTTCGCTGAACCATTTCACGCGCTTTCCGAGCTGCGTGACGCGCCTGTGCTGCAAGAATAACTTTTTGCACAATGGTGCGGGCATCATTGGGATTCTCTTCCAAATAGTTTTCGAGCATTTCAGAAACTGCTTGACTTACGGCTGCAGTAACTTCTCTGTTTCCGAGTTTGGTTTTGGTCTGTCCTTCAAATTGAGGTTCTTGAACTTTTACGGAAATAATTGCCGTTAAACCTTCACGAAAATCATCGCCTGCAATATCAAACTTCAATTTATCCAACATTCCGGAAGCATCGGCATATTTTTTCAGGGTTCGTGTCAATCCTGCTCGAAATCCTGACAAATGCGTTCCCCCTTCGTGTGTATTGATATTGTTTACATAGGAGTGAAGATTTTCATTAAATGAATTGTTGTAAATCATGGCGACCTCGACAGGAATATCGCTTTTCTCTCCTTCCATAAAAATCACGTTGGAAATAATGGGCTCGCGGTTGCCGTCTAAAAAACGGATGAACTCTTTTAAGCCTTCTTCACTGTGAAATACTTCAGAAATAAAATTACCATCCTTGTCTGTTTCTCTTTTATCGGTGAGTTTGATGGTAATTCCTTTATTTAAAAATGCCAATTCTCGCAAACGACTTGCTAAGGTATCGTAATTGTATTCGATTGTTTGTTTGAAGATATCAGAATCCGGTTTAAACGACACTTGGGTACCCCTGTCGTCTGTTTCCCCTATTATTTTAACCTGATAATCTGCTTTTCCTCGGGAATACTCTTGTTGCCAAATTTTCCCGTCTCTGTAAACGGTGGCGATCAGTTTTTCAGAAAGCGCGTTTACTACAGAAACTCCAACTCCGTGTAATCCTCCGGAAACTTTGTATGAATCTTTGTCAAATTTTCCTCCGGCACCAATTTTAGTCATAACGACTTCCAAAGCCGAAACTCCTTCTTTTTTATGGATATCCACCGGTATTCCACGTCCGTTATCTCGAACTGTAATAGAATTATCTTCATTTATAACGACTTCAATGGTGTCGCAATAGCCCGCCATGGCTTCGTCAATAGAGTTATCAACTACCTCATAAACCAAATGATGAAGACCTCTCGGACCAACATCGCCAATATACATTGACGGACGCATACGCACGTGTTCCATTCCTTCTAAGGCCTGAATCTGGTCTGCGCCATAACTCGATTGTTTTTGTTCTTCGCTCATAAATTTTTCAAAAAGTTTTTTCTACAAAAAATAACATACAAATATACGAAATATCCAACAATTTCAGGCAATACAGACACACATAACACCTAAGTTATTAACAAAATCCGCGAAAAATAGCCCTGATAAACAGATTCAAAATTTTATATTTGATGAACTTATTTTTTTAGCGTGTTTTTAAACTATTTTAAGTTCGATACATCACATGCGTACAACCGTTTGATTAACTTTTAAATGAAACTAAACTTTGTATTTACAATCATCTGCATTGCCTTTGTTCTTACGGGAAATGCCCAATCATTCCCTCCTATGGATGTCTCGCCCATGGATGTGGCTGTAGCTCGACGCACAAAAGACGGACCACCGGTTGCTCGCGTAATTTACAGCAGACCTCAAAAAAAAGACCGGGTGATTTTCGGAAACTTAGTGCCTTACGGTCAAGTATGGCGAACGGGAGCTAATGAAGCCACAGAACTGGATTTATATGAAGCCGTCTATTTTGGAGATATCTGTATTGACGCGGGAACTTATACGCTTTACACCATTCCGGAGAAAGCGTATTGGACCATTATAATAAATTCCGAAACCGATACTTGGGGCGCTTTCAGTTATAAAAAAGAGAAAGACCTTGTTCGAATGAAAGTTCCTGCACATCGGGCAGCCGCTCCCATTGAAATTTTCTCCATGATTTTTGAAAACACAGAAAACGGAGTGAATCTGCTCATTGGATGGGATACTGTTTTTGTTGAAATTCCTTTTCGATATGCTCAATAAAACTACGGAACATCCATATATTTATGTGTTTGCAAAGAAATTTTCCACTTCGGATTTGCTTTTACATAATCGACAATTAGCGGAATCATTTTCTCGCGCTTGCTCCATTCCGGTTGAAGATACAACACACAATTTTTCGAAACTTTTGCAGCCTGCGCTTCGGCAAATATGAAATCGTCTTTATTGAAGATAATCATTTTTAATTCGTTCGCTTTCTGATAAATCTCTTCGGTCGGAAGTTTTCGTTTTTTTGGTGACAAACAAATCCAACTCCACGTTCCGGTCAGTTTATAGGCGCCGGAGGTTTCTATATTGGTAGCAAAACCTGCTTCTTTCAGCAAGTTTGTTAGTGGATTCATATCATACATCAAAGGTTCCCCACCGGTAATCACTACCAAACGTGAATCTCCGGAAGCTTTTTTTGCATGTTCCACCAACTGCACTATAGATTTTGGCGAATGTAGTAAAGCGTTCCAGCTTTCTTTCACATCACACCAATGACAGCCCACATCACAGCCGCCCACGCGAATAAAATAAGCAGCCGATCCGGTATGAAAACCCTCTCCCTGAATGGTGTAAAACTCTTCCATAATCGGAAGATACACCCCTTTGTCTATAGATTCCTGAACATCATTTTTCATAGTGCAAAAATACATTATTAAGAGGATATTCTTCTTCACAACACGAACCAAAAAAAAGTGTCGATTTAATTGTAGTTGACCGGCGCTAATTTGTGTTTTCACTATAGAAATATGACAGACTATTTAGTATTTTTGTACCCGTGAATCAGGTCAAAATCAACTTCATTAAAATGAAAAAAATATCCTTACTCGGAATTGCTTGTGTCTTATTTTTTGTGCAATGTAAAAAAAGTGAGACCGATCCTTTTTTAATTACTTCCGACAAAATCGGAAAACTCCCCAAAGCAACGATTGTCAAACAACTTGATTCCATTTTTGCAAACGACTCTCTGGTAAAAATCAACAGTTCACCCAACGCCATAGAAACACAAGGTGAAGTTGAAATTTATGAAAAAGGAGGCAAGCGTTTGCTTTTATTGACTCCGAAAGAACACGACAACCCGAATGCCAAAATCATTGATGTCTTAATCTACGATACGCGCTACAGAACCGAGGACGAATTAAATATAGAAAGCAAATTCAAGGATTTTAAGAATACTTATGAAATTGCTACCATACAACGCACTTTAAACAATGTCTTGGTTTTCTTCACCGATTCAAATCTATATTTAACTATCGATGCGCGTCATTTGACACCGGAAGTGCGGACAAACCTCCGAGCGGAGTTGGAAGCTGCTCATATTTTTGAAGATGCTCCGATTAAATACCTGCGTTTAGACTGGGATTCCGAATAGTCTTTCCTGCTAACTTTTTGTTAAGTAGCAACTGACATCTTTGAATTTATTCTAATTTTAAACGAATTATTCAAAGCACTTCAGTGTGCCGTTATATTTCTATAATTATTTAAACAAAAAGTTATGCCGGATTCACGAATTAAAAACGAAGATCAATACGAAGCATTAAGAGACAAAGGCTATAGTAAAGAAAAAGCTGCCCGAATTGCAAACACGGAAAACTCGGGAGAAAAAGGCGGTCGTGCGAAAAAGTATGAAGAGCGAACGAAAGCAGAACTTTATCAAAAAGTCAAAAAAATAGGAATCAAAGGACGTTCAAAAATGACCAAAAGCGAATTGATTCATTCCTTGCGTAAGCATTAATAATTCTAACTACCATCCAAATAATTTATGAACGGACAACCAAAAATTCCAACTCAAATCATTCGTCAATTATTCATCATTGGAGTGATTTTAGCCATCGGCGGATTGATTTTTTCAAAGTTATTGCCCTACTTATCAGGTTTGTTAGGTGCTTTGACACTTTATGTTATCATGCGAAAAAGCATGCGAACCCTTTGTCACAAGAGAAAATGGCCCAAACCGCTTGCGGCCGGAGTACTTATGTTTCTCTCGTTCATTTGCATTGTCGTTCCCATTGGAGGCGTCATCATTATGTTGAGCAATAAAATCACCACCATTTCCAAAGACTTTCAAGAAGTTTCCGGACCGATAAAAGATTTTATTGGAAAAATTGAATCCGATTACAATATTAATTTAAGTTCAAGAATGGATGCCAATGCAATTTCCGAATGGATAACCAGTCATTTACAGGAATGGTTGGGAACCACTTTTAATGCGTTTATGGCAATTTTGTTGATGTATTTTGTGCTCTATTTTATGTTGGTCAATCACGAGCGTTTTCGGGAAATTGTTTGTCAATACATTCCCATGAACACCAAAAACTTACAAGAAGTAGGTCGGGAAGTACGAGGCATGGTGCGCGCCAATGCCATCGGAATTCCACTTGTCGGATTGGCTCAGGGAATCGTTTCTTTAATTGGATTTTTAATTTTCGGAATCAAAGATCCGATTTTTTGGTTTGTAATTCTGTCGCTTGCCAGTATGGTTCCATTTTTAGGAACAAGTCTTGGGATGATTCCGGTTTTCTTGATAACACTTGCATCGGGTGATACTTTTGCCGCATGGGCCATTCTTATTTACGGATTTGTTTTTGTAGGAATGACTGATAACATTACGCGGTTGTACTTTCTCAAACGATTGGAAGATGTGCATCCGCTTATTACGCTGGTGGGTGTTATGGTGGGAGTTCCGCTTTTTGGTTTTATAGGGTTGATTTTCGGACCGCTTTTAATCAGTCTTTTTCTGTTGATTGTCAAAATTTATCGCCGCCAATACGGGAAAGACAGTGAAGGAACACTTCCTTAAAGATTATAAAAATTTATAACACTTTTTTAAAGTTTCACACGCTAAAGATTCTTTATTTTTATTTATAATTTAAAAACCCT
>JAAYLC010000135.1 GCA_012522045.1 Bacteroidota bacterium | reverse complement strand
CCTATAATTATCCTAAAGTTAAAATACAAATTTGCTACAGTTGCTTAATTCAAGGGCTTATATTTAAAATATTTGCCTATTTTTAAATCCTAATTAAACCCATAAAGGGTTTTTAGACGAACTGACGTCAGCGGCAACCCTGACCAATCACCGTTCAGACATCAACGGACGGACAGAAAAACGGAAAATTGCCAACGCTTCGCAAAATTAAAAGAGGTGTTTGCCACCGCACAAGCCGACACAAAAAACCACATTTAATTTTGCCCGACCCAAGCCCACCCACCACCCAAACAAATTCGTAACTTTGCAAAATGGAAGATTTGCGACAAATAACAGAATTTAAGTCTTCGCCTGAATTGGTCGAGAAACTATATAAACCCAGCATACAAAAGAATTACGAAGCAGGAAGCATTATTCTAAATGAAAATTCTCATATCCGTTCTATTCCGATTGTAACCAAAGGAATGATGAAAGTTATTCGGACGGAAGAAGACGGCAGGGAAATCCTATTGTATTATATCAAAGCAGGGGAAAGTTGTATAATGTCTTTTTTAGGCGGTCTGCACAACGAAACAAGCAAAGTAAAGGCAGAAGTGGAAGAAGATGCGGAAATTCTGTTCCTGCCTATGGATAAGGTTTCATTATTTATTAAAGAATATCCGCAGTGGTTGGATTATATTTTCCGTTTGTACCACAAGCGTTTTGAAGAATTGTTGGAAATTGTAAATGCTATTGCTTTCAAAAAAGTTGATGAAAGAATGTTGGCTTTGCTGAATAGAAAAGCAGAGCTTACAAGAAATAAAACACTAAACATTACCCACGAACAATTAGCCAACGAGTTGGGAACTGCCCGTGTTGTAGTTTCACGACTGTTAAAACAGTTGGAAGAAATCGGAAAGGTTAAATTGGGTAGAAACAAAATTACGCTTATGTAACAAAAGTGGCTGTACAGGTTTTTGAGTTGGTGCAATTTTGCGGCATCAATTTCAAAGGTCTATGGATATAGCGGGTTATTTAGCATCAATTTTTATCGGTGTTGCATTAGGACTAATCGGTGGCGGTGGTAGTATTCTTACTGTTCCTGTTTTAGTTTATTTATTTAGTATAGATGCGGGTTTAGCCACTGCCTACTCTCTTTTCATTGTCGGCACAACAAGCGTAGTAGGTTCATTTTCATACTTCAAAAAAGGTTTGGTCAATATCAAAACAGCAGTTGTTTTTGGTATTCCCTCAATTATATCTGTTTTTCTCACAAGGGCATATATTGTTCCTGCTATTCCGCAGGAAATTTTCAGCATCGGAAATTTTACCGTTACCAAAAGCATATTGCTGATGTTACTTTTTGCCGTGCTAATGATTTTCGCCTCATACAGTATGATAAAAAAGGACAAACCGGTAACCGAAGAAACACCACAAAAGCAGAAATTTAATTATCCCTTAATTCTTGTTGAGGGAACAGTTGTAGGAATATTAACAGGGCTTGTAGGTGCAGGTGGCGGCTTTTTGATTATTCCGGCATTGGTGCTGTTGAGCAAATTACCAATGAAAGAAGCCGTAGGAACATCCTTAGTAATCATCGCAGCAAAATCATTGATTGGATTTTTTGGCGAAAGTGGTGATACAATTATTGATTGGATTTTTCTTTCAAAAGTAATCGCCTTTGCCATTGTCGGAATTTTTATAGGTATGGCACTTTCCAAAAGAATTAACGGAGCAAAACTCAAACCCGCTTTCGGTTGGTTTGTGTTGGTAATGGGTATTTATATCATCATCAAAGAAACTTTGTTGAGTTGAGAGTGGAAAGTGGAAAGTGGAGAGTTATACAATTTTCAACTGTTCTGTAACAAAAGTAGCTGTACAGCAAAAAACAACTTCGGAAATTTGCAGTATCAAAAAAGTAAAACAGAAATCAATTAAAAATTAGAAAAATGGAAACACAGGAAATTAAAAACACGATGCCAAGAATAGGCGACATAGCTCCTGACTTTGAAGCTATAACTACCACAGGAAATTTAAAATTTTCTGATTACAATAAAGAAAGTTGGGTAATTCTCTTTTCGCACCCTGCCGATTTTACCCCTGTATGTACAACAGAAATGAGTGGCTTTGCCAACGAAAGCAATTTCTTTGAAAAACACAATACCAAACTGATAGGATTGAGTATTGACAGTATTCACTCACACATTGCTTGGGTAAATGCAGTGGACGAAAAAACAGGCGTATTATTTGAATTTCCCATCATTGCCGATTTGGATATGAAAGTGGCAAAGCTCTACGGAATGTTACAACCCGGGGAAAGTGAAACCGCAGCCGTTCGTGCCGTTTTCATCATAGACCCCACAGGAAAAATAAGATTAATAATGTACTATCCGCTTAACGTGGGCAGAAATATGGACGAAATAAAACGTGCCTTGATTGCTTTGCAGACTTCAGATGAACACAAAGTTGCCATGCCGCTTAATTGGCAACCCGGGGATAAAGTAATTGTAGGTGCTCCAAAAACTTTAGAGGGATTAGCAGCAAGAAAAGCAGATACGGAGTTAGAGCAGATAGATTGGTATTTGGCTAAAAAATCAATCGGGTAATTTCATTAAAAAAGAATAATTAACAATTAAAAATAGAAACTATGTTTTTTCAACACGTTTATGACAAGAGTTTAGCACAGGGCAGTTACCTAATCGGCTGTCAGGCTACGGGAGAAGCCATCGTAATAGATGCACAAAGAGATATTGATGTATATCTGGAAATTGCAAAGCAAAATAATCTTCGCATTACCCACATTACAGAAACCCATATTCACGCAGATTTTCTTTGCGGTTCAAGAGAATTGGCTGCCGTTACAGGAGCAACGATGTATCTTTCGGACGAGGGTGGCGAAGACTGGCAATATCAGTTTCCGCATAAAGGACTGAAAGACGGTGATGTAATCAAAGTCGGCAATCTCTCTTTGAAAGTAATGCACACTCCCGGGCATACGCCCGAAAGCATCAGCTTTTTGCTGACCGACCATCCGGCAACCGACAAACCCGTGATGGTATTCACAGGCGATTTTGTATTTGTAGGCGATATTGGTCGTCCTGACTTATTGGAAAAAGCGGCAGGGCTTATCGGCAAAAAAGAAGCCGGGGCTAAGCAAATGTTCCAGTCATTGAAAAAATTTGCAGCATTGCCCGAATATGTTCAGGTGTGGCCGGCACACGGAGCAGGTTCCGCTTGCGGCAAGGCTTTGGGAGCCGTACACAGCTCTACGGTTGGTTATGAAAAAATCCGCAACTGGGCACTTCAATATGGAGAAGATGAACAAGGGTTTACCGACTATCTTTTAGCAGACCAACCCGAGCCACCAAAATATTTTGCGATGATGAAGCACTTGAATAAGGTTAATCGTCCATTGCTGATTGAAGTTCCGAAACACCCGAAGCTATCCAAAGAGCAGTTTATTTCTGCCTACGAAAAAGGAATTAAGGTAATTGATACCCGCAATAAAGACGATTTTGCGAAAGGCTTTATTCCCGGAAGTTTGAATATTCAAGGTAATAATTCCTTTTCCACTTGGGCAGGTTGGTTACTCAATTATCAGGAACAGTTTATATTGGTAGCAGACGATAAGCAAATGGAAGATTTGACCCGTAAGCTGATGCGTATCGGTCTGGATAATATTTACGGCTACATTTCAGATGTAAACGATATGGGTATGGAGTTGCAAACGGCAGATGTCATTTCTCTTGACGAGTTCAAAACCTATATCAACAAAGAAGATGTTCAGATTGTAGATGTACGTGGCATAACCGAATACGAAGCCGGACACATAGAGGGAGCAGACAATGTTTTTGTTGGAACCTTGCCGGACAACTTGGATAAAATCAGTAAAGACAAACAGGTAGTCATTCATTGTCAGGCAGGCGACCGTTCGGCAGTTGCTCATTCTTTACTCAAAAAATACGGTTTCAAAAACGTGAAGAATTTTTCGGGCGGTATGAAAGAATGGTTGGCATCCGAGGGTAAAATAATTGCCTGTAAAGAAGCATCTTGTGTTAACGCTTAAAATACAGAACTATGGGATTTTTTTCAGCATTGTTTGGCAAGACAGACAACAGCCAATTAACAGAAGTAATCAAAGACGGTGCTTTTTTAGTGGATGTTCGCACACCTGCCGAGTTTTCGGCAGGTAGTGTGAAAGGAGCGGTAAACATTCCGTTGGACAGAGTACCAAGTCAACTATCCAAATTCAAAAACAAGAAAAGCATCGTTGTTTTTTGCAGAAGCGGCAACCGCAGCGGTCAGGCAAAAAGGATTTTGGAAAACAACGGTTTTCAGAATGTAATCAATGGCGGAACGTGGAAAGATGTAAGAAGTGTTGTTGAATGATATTTATGTGGTTACTTTGTGATGTGTAGAATATTACTAATGCAAATTTTTAATTTAATATGGCAAATATTAAAGTGATTACGCTTTTGGTGGTTGTATTCATATCCTTGACAAATGGAAGTTTACAAGCACAGCAATACGATGATTCGCCCCAAATAATTGGAGCAATGAAAAATGTGATGCAGAAAGGGCAACTTTACGGCACTATTCATTTAGATACCATTGCCAGTAAACAACATTTATATGGTTTGGGGCCTGTTGAATATTTGTCGGGAGAAATTCTGATTTTTGACGGTATTGCATATAAATCAACTGTCGTGTCCGATACGGAAATGATAGTAACCACAGATTATAATCTGAAAGCCCCCTTTTTTGTTCACGCCAATATTAAGCAATGGGAAGAACATATATTGCCCGACAGTATTCAGAGCATCCAGCAATTGGAAAATTATCTTGATTAACTAACACAATCAGCACAGCGACCATTTATGTTTAAAATGAACGGAGTTGTGGAAGCGGCTACTATTCATATTGTTAATCTACCGAAGGGCAGTAAAGTAAGTTCACCGGAAGAAGCCCATAAAGGAAAGACAAACTATTTTTTGAAAGAAGAAAATGTGGATATACTCGGGTTTTTCTCAACGGAACACAAAAGCATACTTACACATCACGACACGTATGTGCATCTGCACCTGATAACTGCGGACAGAAAGCAAATGGGGCATTTAGATGATGTCGTATTCAAACAGGGAACAATGAAAATTTACCTGCCAAAATAAAAATATGAGTAAAGAAGAAAAGAACATACAATGTTGCGTAACCCAATGTGAAAATCCGCTTGACCAAAACTATTGGAACGAGCGTTGGCAGAAGAATGAAACAGGCTGGGATATGGGACAGGCTTCGCCTGCCATTTCGGAGTATATGAAACAATACCCAAATAAAAATGCAAACATTCTCATTCCGGGTTGTGGCAATGCTTACGAAGCGGAATTTTTGCTTGCAAACGGTTTTACAAACATCACACTGATTGACATTGCACCCAAAGCCGTTGAAACATTGAAAGAAAAGTTTGCCGACAAGACACAGGTAAAAGTTTTGTGCGAAGATTTTTTTCAGCACAAAGGCAATTACGATTTAATCATTGAGCAAACATTTTTTTGTGCCATTCCGCCTTTTCGCAGAAAAGAATATGCAGAAAAAACGGCTTCGTTGCTCAACGAAAATGGTAAAATAATCGGGGTTTTATTTGATAAACAATTTAATCAACCGTTTCCACCGTTTGGTGGTTGCCCTTGCGAATACAAACCCATTTTTGAACCGCATTTTACCATTAAAACAATGGACGAATGTTACAACAGTATTCCGCCAAGAGCCAAATCGGAAGTATTTATCAACCTGATTAAAAAATAAGAACAATGAAAGCGTATTTAAAAACTTGGAACTTTATGCGAGTGCTACGATTGGCACTAGGCATTTTCATTATAGTACAGGGAGTTCAAACAAAAGAATGGTTGTTTGTCGGAGCAGGTGTTTTGTTTTCGCTAATGCCAATAATGAATATTGGTTGTTGCGGTGCTTCGGGTTGCAACACGCCTGTTTCAAAAAGCAGTAAGAAAATAGAAGATATAACCTATGAAGAAGTTCGCTAAAAAACATTTGCTCACAATTATTGGCGTATTTATGGGAGCAATAGCAGGCTATTTTTATTGGCAACAAGTAGGTTGCAATTCGGGAAGTTGTGCCATCACTTCAAACCCGACTAACAGCACTATTTACGGTTCAATTATGGGCGGACTTATGTTTTCAATTTTTCAAAACAATAAAAACAAAACAGTATGACATTTCAGGAAATAATAAATCAGAACAAACCTGTATTAGTGGATTTTTTTGCGGAATGGTGCGGTCCCTGTAAAATGATGTCGCCCATTTTAGACGATGTAAAAAAACGTGTAGGCGAAAATGCAAACATTATCAAAATTGATGTGGACAAAAATCCGCAAGCAGCAGCAACTTATCAGGTTCGGGGCGTTCCAACGCTTATTTTATTCAAGAACGGTAAACCACTTTGGCGACAATCGGGTGTTGTTGCTGCAAACGAATTAGAAAATTTAATTAACGCAAACAGATAAAGTAAAAATGATAGAGATTATTAAACAGCCCTGGGCGTGGTATGTGGCGGGACCGCTAATCGGTTTAACCGTTCCTGTACTTTTAATTATTGGTAACAAATCATTCGGCATCAGTTCATCGTTACGACACGTTTGTGCTTCGTGTATGCCTGCCAACATTCCGTTTTTCAAATACGATTGGAAAAAAGAAGTATGGAATTTATTTTTTGTATTCGGTATATTCTTAGGAGGAGCAATAGCCATTAACCTGTTGTCAAATCCTAATCCAATTGAAGTTAATCCAAAATTAGCGGCAGAGTTAGCAGGTTACGGCATTACAAATTTCAACAACCTTGTTCCCGAAGACTTCATAAATTGGCAATCATTGTTTACGCTAAAAGGTTTTTTGCTAATGGTTGTCGGTGGTTTTTTAGTGGGTTTCGGCACACGCTACGCAGGTGGTTGCACCAGCGGACACGCCATTATGGGATTGTCCAACTTACAACTTCCGTCATTGATTGCGACCATTAGTTTTATGATTGGCGGTTTCATTATGGCGAATTTGATTTTACCCCTTATTCTTTCACTTTAAACTAAAACGAAATGCAACAGAATACAGAAACAAATACAGACTTTGAAGTACGGTCATTAGATGCAATGTGCGTAAACGAAAGCCGTTTGGAACACAAATGGTATCACAATTTGAAATACTTAATCGTAGGAATTTTATTCGGTATCGTGTTCGTAAAAGCCGAAGTAATTAGTTGGTTTCGCATACAGGAAATGTTCCGATTGCAGTCCTTTCATATGTACGGAATAATCGGAAGTGCCGTAGTGGTAGGAATAATTTCCGTTTGGCTGATTAAGAAATTCAACATCAAAACCATTTATGGCGAGCCGATTAAAATTTCACCCAAAGAATTTAACAAAGGACAAATCTATGGTGGTTTAATCTTCGGTTTGGGTTGGGCAATTACAGGAGCTTGCCCCGGTCCGTTGTTCGCACAAATCGGAACAGGTGCAACCGTTATTGCCGTTACGCTTTTAAGTGCTATTGCAGGAACTTGGGTTTATGGATATTTAAGAGAAAAACTTCCGCACTAAATATCGGTTATGAATTGGTTTAAAAAATTGCTGATAACAGCAATATGGATTTCTATTGCCCAAACTTTACAGGCACAACAACATTACAATGCTTGGTTTCGTGGCACTTTGAGCGTTCCTGTTGGCAATAAATTTAAGATTGATACGGAATTTCAGCACAGACGGCAAAACGGTTTTGAGAATAAGAATATGTTTGATAAAAACCTGATGTTCACGCTTAGAAGTTGGGTACATTATCAGCATAAGGAAGATATAAAATTTTCCTTTTCGCCATTCGCTTATTTTTCTCATTACAAAATCATACAAAAACAAAGTGATGTAATAGCTCAGCCAAATAACGAAATTCGTTTTTCGGCAGCAGTTGAATTACAACACATAATTGTAAAAAAGTTTTACGTTGTGGACAGGACAGCGATTGAATACCGAATGTTTGACAACAATCAATCTAACATCACACGACTAAGAAACCGTTTTGGATTTCGTTATGACTTTACCGAAAAAATAAAACTTTCCGTTTTTGACGAATTGCTTTTCAACCTTTCAGGCACAACACAATATCGTTTCTTTGACCACGACAGAATTGGACTAAACCTTGAATACAAAGTGTTACCTTATCTGAAATTTGACATCGGTTATATCCACATTGCCCGACTGCCTTTGACAAGCACAACCAAACTACACGAAAACAACATCTTTCTGAACTTGACTTATCAGTTACACAAACGGATAAAGACAACCAAAGCCCACGCTATTGGGTAGCATATTTACTCACGCTGTTTGTATTAGTATTTAGCGGTGTTCGTGAGTAAAAATGCAAAAGAGCTACCCAGCCAATGCACCGACAACACCCGACAGACAAACAAACGGACGAAAGAAGAGCAGCACCCAACGCCAGTAACCGTTGCACAACACTCTTTTTTGATAAATAATCTTAAAACGAGACCTCGTTGAAATACTTCTAAGCGCAGGTTTTTTCAATTCCGGTGCATCCTATCTTTTCGTTTTGTTAAAATTTGTTATTTTAGTGCAAAAT
>JAAYLC010000243.1 GCA_012522045.1 Bacteroidota bacterium | reverse complement strand
GTAGTAAATGTCTTTAACTGTAAAATCTTTTCTCAATAAATCATTTGCGGCTTTGCTTAAAGGTTTTGCTACTTCTGATGGTTCATATCTAGTAATTACCTTTCAATCTTTGATATCAATTCCTGCAACTCTTCTAAAGTCAGGGTCGGTAACCAAACGTTGAAGTGAAGAAGATTTTACTTTGCTTAAATTCTTTTTAAGTTCAGAGTCAACGGAATCTTCTTTTTGCAAAAAATCAATTACTTGTAGTGCATAACTTGAAGTTCCTTTAACTCGCTCATCGTAACGGGCTTTTTGTTGTGCATCCCATACAACAGTTCCAACTCCATCGTTTTGGCCTGTATGCTTTAATTCAATCCAATGCTCTGCTTCCTTTTCTTCATCAAAAAGAATGCAAGGCACCTTTTCGATAGGTGATTTTGAGTATTGTTCAGATAGCTTTTTGAACTTATTTAAAAGGGACTTATTCGTTTCAGGAATTAGGTCGGGATTTTCAAGCAGCTTTAGTGCAGTAACTCTTCGATTACCTTCTAACACATTATATTGATTTGGCTGTTTTTCGTGTTTGGTTACAAAAATTGGGTCGCCTGGGTTTAGTCCTTCATTGGTAATGTCATCGGCCAATTTTGCCAATTTTTCTCCTTGGTCTTCAATCATTGTTTTGATTGCTTCCCTTTGATTGCCGACCATCTCAAATCTGGGATTTTCGATATTTATGTGTAAATCGGCTATGTCCAATAATGTTCGTTTATGGCTCATTTTGTTTATGACTTTAAAGCGTTAATCATTCCGGCATATTTTAAAGAATAACTGTCTCGATAATTCTTTTCAAAGTTTTGAATTTCTTCGGGGTTTTCTAGATGCCAATAATAATACAGATGCTGTCTGTCGTTTCCCCTTTCTACTAAAAGCGGAATGTTTTCTATATCAAGCTGTGGTAAATTTTGTTTTACCAACCTGCATTGACCGGGCTGAATTTTTGGCTTACCCGTTTCGTTGTCTAAAAATGACTGAACGTATGCACCACCATAAATCGCATTCTTTTCAATTCCCTGAAATTCAATTTTTCCCTGATAATCAAAAGAACCGAATGAAATTGATGTCGTCAACATATAGTTCCTTTCAATCATTCTTTTGTTAATTTTTTTCACGGCATCCAAAATACTCAAAAGTTTTATCTGGTCGTTCCCATTTCGAGAAAACAAAATCCCGCAATCAGACACAAAGAATCCTTCTACATTGTCAGTATCCCTTAAAACATTAAAGCCCGTCTGATAAAAATATTTTATGGCTTCTAATGCAGTTTCGTCATTTTTCATAAGTTCTTTAAAACCTGAAATATCGGTAAACGCAACAAATGTATTTCCGTTAAAGTCTTGTATTGGCATATTGTTGTTTTATATTGTGCCCAACGTTTTGGGTATTGCCGAAGGCGGGGATTTTTAGCATTAAAACTCAATCGAAGAAGAAATGTTGTACATTGCACAAACGTCCAATGGAAGCTGTTCACCCCGGCTTTTGGCAATACCTTGTTAGCTGCTCGTACAGTTAATCACATTGTTAAATTCCTTGAAACACAAATGGTTTTGTAACAACAAATTTATCGGATGTTTCACCGGCATAAACTTGTTGTTTGTCCAAAGAGAGTTTTTTCACCTTTCCTGTTGATTGGCTGAAGTCCAAATTTTTAAAATCTACCCATACCGCATTGGGACTGAGTGCATCTTCAAAATAGTAAACCATATTCTTTTGGTCGGCGACTATTCGCCATCTTGTTGTCGATAAATTAGGAAACCCTTCGGTCGAAATTCCATAAGGGACAGAACAATTTCTTATTACGCTGAATACACTTGCTACGGCAACCCGAGTATTGTCGGTTTGTGGAATTGCGTCGATATAATAAGATGCACGTACAAACCTATCGGCAGCCCTATTGGTGCCTGGAAGGAAAATTTTGCCGGGTATTTCTTTCCAATATTCATTTATGGCCAATTGTTCCTCAAAGATTGGGTCATTGGTCATTACCGTATAGGAAGGGTCGTGATGAATCACCAATTTTCCGTTGACGTATTCAAGGATTGCATTGTCTCCTGTTGGGTCGGACAATGAGAGGTGGATAGTCGTATATTTATCTGTTCCGGGTATAAAGTCCGTAACCACTACAAATTCTTCTTTTCTGAATTGTTCAACCGCTTCTTTCACAGTAGCGAAATTATCCAAAGCGTATTGCGCCCATAGCGATACTGCAAGCCCTTTCGTATTTCCATCTTTTTCAAATGGTGGGTACTTTGAATTGCTCAACCATAACATATTCGCATTCAATCCTTTCTCGTTCATCCCGTCAGAAACAGCAATATCCCACGAACTGACAACAATGCTTCCGTATTTGGAAGTCCACTTAACTGTGTTTGCTCCGGTTTGTCCCTCTCGTTTTATGCCACGCGGGAATTGCCATAAATTTGCAGGTATCTCCATTGAAAAGTCCATACTTCGAGCAGTAACAATAGTGCCGTTTGGGCCTTTATATACAACTCTGGTACAGGCTTCTGCCTTGGTTGAAATGGTCAGTATCACTATTGCAATGATAGCAGGTAACGCGTTTTTTAAAAAGAATTGTTTCATATCTTCCTTGTTTTAGTTATGGTTGTTTTTTTCTTGGTGTTGTCATTGTATGGCAGCTAACGGGCCGCGGCTTGGCGAAGTGCGGGCTTGAATTGAGCGAAAGTTCAATTCAGACCGAAACGTAGCCAAAGCCAATTTCTATTTGCTAATTTAATAAAAAAGCCAATAAAATTGGCTTTTGGCGACTTAATATGCAGAAAAGTTCAACTTTGCACTTAAACCCGCATTTTGCCAAGCCGATGTGCCTGTTGCACAACTTCCTCCAAATATAGTTAAAGATGGTTTATTTACTGAATTAAAGACATAATATATCGTATATTAGTAGTGTTTATCACGTTTTTTCTATGCAAGGACGAAAAGATTTTACCCCCAAACTATTTTATGAGCTGAGCCTAGATGGCTTGGTTCCCAAAGAAGATTTCTATCGAAAAGTAAACGAATATTTAGATTTACATTTTCTATACAAGGCAACAGAAAAATACTACGGAAGTGAAGGGCAGCAGAGCATTGACCCGGTTGTTTTTTTCAAGATATTGTTGGTTGGTTATTTGAACAACATCAACAG
>JAAYLC010000134.1 GCA_012522045.1 Bacteroidota bacterium | reverse complement strand
TCCCCGCACACCGAACAATCGATGAAATGGAAATTGAAACGAAAAACCAATGACGAATTGCGTCAACAGTTTATCGATCAAACCGTACCTCAGGCTGAAATTCTCGGAATTACCGTTCCGGATCCGGATTTAAAATGGAATGAAGAACGCGGACATTATGATTTTGGCGAAATTGATTGGGACGAGTTTTGGCAGGTTGTCAAAGGACACGGTCCGATGAATAAAGAGCGCATGAAAGCAAGAGTAGGCGCTTGGGAACGTGGCGAATGGGTTCGTGATGCTGCGATGGCGTATGCTGAAAAACAGGAAAAGAAACAACATGTAAAAGTTGGGTAACAGTTAAAAAGAAAAAATTAATAATTATGTCCGATAAAAAGAATTGGCCGCTGTGGGAAGTCTTCGTACGAAGCAAAAACGGATTGGAACACCGTCATTTTGGAAGTTTACATGCAGCCGATGCAGAAATGGCACTCGCCAATGCGCGCGATGTTTATACCCGACGCAATGAAGGCGTAAGCATCTGGGTAGTAGAATCCAAAAATATTACCGCTTCCAATCCCGATTACAACGAAGAACTTTTTGAACCTGCAAAAGATAAAATTTACCGTCATCCTACGTTTTATGATTTACCGGATGAGGTGAAACACATGTAAGTTTTTCCTTCGGTAACGGAGTTTTCCGGAATGTAACCGGGAGGAAGCGGGTGATGAAGAATTTTATCATTACGCTTTTTAAACCTTAATTAAGAAATTAAAACGATGTCTCAAGAATTAAAAAACAGCAATTATTCCCAAGATTCCTCCTTTCAAGAGAAACTCTATAAATACATCCTCACAATCGCCGATAATTCACTTATTCTGGGGCAACGCATGGGCGAGCTTTGTGGTCATGGACCGAGTTTGGAAACCGACATTGCCTGTACAAATATTTCGTTGGATTTACTTGGACAAGTGCGCAGTTATTATCAATATGCCGCAAAAATTGCAGGAGACGGAAGGACAGAAGACACCATCGCCATGCTTCGTAAAGAAAGAGAATATGTGAATGTTCTTTTAGTAGAACAACCCAATACGGATTTTGCATACACTATGGCTCGACATTTCTTTTTTGATGTATTTCATGAAATGTTTTTGGAAAAACTAACAAAAAGCAAAGATTTGACTTTGGCTGCCATTGCGGAAAAATCGTTGAAAGAAGTGCGCTACCACGTCCGTTTTTCTTCAGATTGGATAAAAAGACTTGGTGACGGAACCGAAGAAAGCCACACGCGTATGCAAGCTGCAATTGATGATTTATGGCCTTATACCGATGAACTTTTCCATCAGACAGAAGCGTGTAAAGCAATGATGGAATCGGGAATAGGAGTCGATACGGAAGCTTTAAGAGACAATTATTACCAACAAGTTGCTGAGATTTTAACCGAAGCGACTCTTGAGGTTCCTGAAAACAACTATTTCCACAAAGGAGGAAAAGAAGGAATTCATACCGAGCATATGGGTTACATTCTTGCTGAATTACAATATATGCAACGAACCTATCCGGGAATGGAATGGTAACAATAAATTAAGATTGAATGAAACGGAGACCAACCTGTTTAAGGGTGTAGAAGAACGTAAAATCTAAATAAATTGAAAAATAATTCTGTACATATTGAATCTCATCTGATTGCGACACTTTCGTCGGTACCCGATCCTGAAATTCCCGTGCTTACCGTTTTGGATTTAGGCGTGATCCGTGAAGCTGTCGAAAAAGACAATACGGTTTTTATCAAGCTGACGCCTACGTATTCCGGATGTCCCGCTATGGATGTCATTGCTGACGATTTAAAAGCGGCTTTTGCCAACGAAGGAAAAACGGCTGAAGTAACTCTCATTCTTTCTCCGGCGTGGTCCACAGATTGGATTTCTGAAGAAGGATTGCAAAAGATGGAAGCTTACGGAATTGCCCGTCCGCTTTCGGAAACTCACGATAAAGAGGTGCTCCTCGGAGGGAAAAAATTGGTAAAATGTCCACAATGTGGGAGTACGGAAACAAATTTGGTTAGTCAATTTGGCTCCACACCATGCAAAGCCCTTTTTAAATGTGAATCTTGTCAAGAACCGTTTGATTATTTTAAATGTTTGCGCTAATTAATTGTAGTTTTTCAAACTGCGTTCTAACGTTTCTGCAATGTTTTTTCGAAGAGAAGCAGGCGCCAATACTTGAATTTGATCGCCCATTTTTAACAGTTGCATTTTCAATTCGTAATTTGGAATTAAATAATAACTAATTTCAACACTGCCGTCCGGAAATTGTTTTTCAATGTTCTGACTTTTATGTAAGGGAAGCGTTTTTAAGTATTTAAACTGTTTTTCACTAGCGATGATCCGGACAATTTCGGCTTTGTCTGCTGCGTCATAATTCAAACCGACAATACGATTAAACTTTTCAAGTTGATGTTCAAAATCTTCAAAACGAACAGAAGAAATTCCCAAGGTCTTTAAGTTGGAAATTCGCGACAATCCATAGGTTTTAATTTGAGCTTCATTTTCAGGAACTCCCACAACATACCACCGCCGGTCGTATTCGCGCAATTGTAATGGCGTGATGCGGTATTGGGTTTTTGAATTTCGTGTGAAATTTTCATGAATAAATTGAATGTCAGATTGACTGCGAATTGCCAATAAAATGGGTTGCATTTGTGCAACTCCTTCATAATAGGTATAATCCTCAGGTGCCACCCGATTTGGTAACTCTTTAAAGCTGGTTAATGACTCCTTAAACAATTCGCCTAAAAAAATACGCCCTGCAAACTGTAGAAATTCAAACAATTGGGCTTCGCTGTCTTTTTCAATAAAATATCCTTTATGAGTATAGTCGTAAGAAATTTCTATTCCCATTTCTAAATTTAACAATTTAAAATCGCGCTCCAATGTTCTTGAAGTGGTGATAATTTCATAATCTTCTTCCATCATTTTGATTATTTTTTTCTTAGATAGATAAGCGTGTTTTCTGATTATGTGAATCAGGATTTCCAGACGTTTAAATTGGGTGAAATTTGCCATTTTTTAAGGTTTAACGAATTCATGCCGAGAATGCATTCACGACGTTTATTTTGATTTCCGAATGAATTTCTGCATATTCTATTTTAATAAATTGAAATGAGATTCTAAATTTAATAAAATACTTTCGGTAGCGAAACTACCATGAACTCCCCCGAATAATGATAGTCTTCGCTCCGAAAGTTTTAAACAACACAACTAATCTTAATCCATATTACTATTTGAATCCAAAGAAAAATCACTACTTCGTCAAAATGTGTCGGAGCCATTGTTATTTAACAATTAATTATTAAAACAATAAGAATGAGTTTGTTTTTACTTTATGCGGTTTAAAAGCGTTGCTTTGTTATTTTTGTCAGGAAGAAAACTTTTTATCGCTTTTACATTATGATTACAAAGACAATTACGGATAAAATTGCTGTTTTAAAACTAAATCGTCCGGAGGTATTCAATAGTTTTAACAGAGAAATGGCATTGTTATTTCAAAAAGAACTGGATGCTTGTGAAGCAGATGCTGCCGTTCGTGCCATTGTCATTACGGGTGAAGGAAAGGCCTTTTGCGCAGGTCAAGATTTAAAAGAAGTTACTTCTGAAGAATTGAATCCGGGGTTTAAAAAAATCTTGGAAGAACATTACAATCCGATTATTTCCCGTATTCGGAAAATAGAAAAACCTATCGTTGCTGCTGTAAACGGTGTGGCAGCAGGTGCAGGTGCCAATATTGCGTTGGCGTGCGACGTAGTCGTGGCCTCCGAAAAAGCGAGTTTTATTCAAGCTTTCAGCAAAATCGGGTTGGTTCCGGACAGCGGAGGAACATTTTTTCTTCCTCGATTAATCGGTTTCCAAAAAGCTTCGGCACTGATGTTCTTGGGAGATAAAATATCGGCGCAAGAAGCAGAACGACTGGGAATGATTTATAAAGTTTTTCCGTCGGATACTTTTAACCAAGAAGTAAATAATATTGCTTCAATTTTATCCAATATGCCCACAAAAGCATTGGGTTTGACCAAACGATTGCTCAATAATTCGATGAATAATAATCTGGAAGACCAACTCGAATTGGAAGAAAAACTACAAATCGAATCGGCGCAAAGTGAAGATTATGCCGAAGGGGTGGATGCATTTATAAACAAAAGAAAACCGGAATTTAAGGGCAAATAACAACCCAAATAAAAGATATTGAAGAACTTTCCAAGCATTTATGGTTTTGGAAAGTTTTTTATTTAAAAGTAACAAACCTAAAATTTTTAAGATACTTTAAGGTTTCATTAACTTTGGCTTTTTCTTATTTCTTTTTTGAAATAAGAGTCATTAGTATAATTTGAAAATTGTTTATAATGAAGTTTTTATTGTTTTCGGTCTTTTTATTTTGTCTTGTTCAAGTTTCATCAGCCCAATCCCTCATCCATCCGTTTGGAGAACCTACCGTTCAAGAATTAAACATGAGCGAATATAAGGATGACCCCGAAGCTGCCGGAGTGGTTTTGTATGAAAGAGGACATTATCAAGTGGAATTAATTGAAAACAGAATTTATCTTACCTATGAAATTCACAGAAAAACCAAAGTTTTAGACGCATCGCGATTTAAAGGTGCCGATGTAGCAGTTTCTTATTATCACGGTACAGGGAGGGATAGTGATGAAAAAATCACTAATTTTCGTGCAATTACCCACAACGGAAGCCGGAAACTCCCTGTAAATGAAAAAGAATTGTACCACGTCAAAGATGATACCTATTGGGCAAATGCCCGATTTTCTTTTCCTGATGTTAAAGACGGAAGCGTATTGGAGTATAGTTACAAATTAATAAGTCCTTATTTCCAAAATTTGAATGGTTGGGCTTTTGTTAATTACTATCCGACACTTTATTCAGAATTAACCACTGAACTTCCCGGGAATTTTATTTACAGCAAAACGCTTTACGGCGACAAAAAGTTAGACGTAGAAGATGTCAGTATTAAAAAATCTTGTTTTCATCTGCCCGGGTATCGTGTTCCGGGAGATTGTGAAGTCGGTGTGTATGCCATGAAAAATATTCCGGCTATAGAAGAAGAAGATTATATGCTTTCTCCTTATAACTATTCACCTTATCTCAAATTTGAATTGATTCAGGCTATGGATATGCTCGGTTCAAGACATTATTTTACCAGTAGTTGGAAAACCTTAGATGATTATTTTAATGCAGATTCAAACTTAGGGAGGGAATTGACCAATTCGGGATATATGAAAAAACAATTGCCGAATGAAATTTTGAATATTAGTGATAAAACAGAACGTGCCAAGGCAGTTTATTATTTTATACAGAAACACATGCATTGGAACCAACATCGGCGTTTGATGACCCATACCGATATAAAAAATGCTTTTACAAAAAAGACGGGACACAGTTCAGAAATCAATCTCATATTAATCAATGCCCTTGAAGCTGCCGGATTGGATGCAAAAGCGATGTTGATTGCTACTCGAAATAGTGTGATGCCTTCAAAGCTGCACACGGTTTATACAGGATTTGATTACCTCATCGCGCGTTTGGATATCGACGGAAAAATTTACCACCTCGATGCGACAAGTAAAAACACTTCATTTGGCTTGCTGCCCATCTACTGTCTGAACGGCGATGGGAGAGTGTTGGATTTTAAAAAAGGAAGTTTTTGGGAACCTGTTACTCCTTATAACCGAAATGTCCATTATGTAAATGTGAATCTTAAAGCTAATGAAAACGGACAATTTTCAGGCACGGCAGAAGAAATTTATGCGGGTTATATCGATTTGTATATGCGAGTACAAGATGGAAATTTAATAATGGAAGAATTGTTAAAGCGAAAACAAAATCAAAATGAGCAGTTGAATCTTACAAATTTTGAAATAGAAAACCGCAACAATCCGGATCAACCTTATAAAGAAAAATATGATTTCACTTTTATTGAAAAAAACATCAATAAAGGAGACACTTATTATATCAGTACCTTCACTTTTCAACCCTACATAAATAGCAATCCTTTTGTAAACAATTACAGAAAATATCCTATTGATTTGTATTTCCCTTTCGTTAACACCTACACGGTAAATTTTGATTTGGGGAATCAATACGAAGTTTTAAAAGTCCCTGAAAATAAAACGATTAGTCTTCCCAATAATGACGGAATTCTAAACGTCAAGTATGAGGTTTCTGATAATTCGGTAGTGATGAGAATGAACTTTCGTTTGAATAATTATCATTATCCGACCGAAGCATATGCTGCGTTACAAGAGTTTTTTACTCAATTAATGGAGGCGCAATCCGGAGTTCTTGAATTGAGAAAAATAAATTAAAAATAAGATGATTAAAAAATATGTCTTTTGTCTTTTTTTGCTGCTATGGGGACAATTATTTGCTCAAAAAACATATACATTGCCTGAGTACCCGAAAGAATTAGCAACAAAATCAAATCGAATTTTAATTGAAGAACTAATTGAAACTGACATTACCAACATCAATAAAATAAGTGTCAAAAAACGTCAAGTTTGGTTAGTTCTTAATAAAACCGGGCATAGAGCTACAAACCTGTATGAGTTTTATGATGATAATTCCCGAATTAAGTCCATACGGGCACAATATTATGATGCTCAGGGGAATCGACAAACGTATCTGAAAAAGAAAAAAGATTTTCAAGATCGTCCTCATGCAGGCGAAAATCTTTATTCAGATTCGCGGATTGTTTCTGCCGTATATCATCCCACTTCTTACCCTTATGTTGTAGTTTTTGAAAGTGAAACAGAATCAGGAGATACTGCTTTTATAAATCGGTGGGCGCCTCTTTCCGGCTATGCAAGCAGCACCTATAAAAGTACTTATAAAATTAAATTCGATCCCAAAAACAAAGTTCGCTACAAGCCCATGAATTTTGATGGATTTAATATTACCGTTGACGAAACCCCCGAGGAATTGATTTTTACTGCCGAGAATCTTACGGCACTTCAATATGAAGAATACAGCCCCTATTTTACAGCCATATTTCCTCATGCTAATTTTGCGCTGGATCATTTTATGCTGAAAGGCAAACAAGGAACTGCCACAAGCTGGAAAAGTTTCGGAAAATGTATGGAAGAAGAACTGTTGGGCGATGTCAATGAGATTCCCGAACATACAATTCAAAGAGTGCGAAATCTCGTGGCAAATGAGAAAACCAACGAAGCAAAAGCACGTAAAATTTATCAATACCTTCAAGATAAAGTACGTTATGTCAGTGTTCAGATTGGAATTGGAGGTTGGAAACCGATGCCGGCTTTGGAAGTTGATAAATTAAGTTACGGCGATTGTAAAGCACTCACCAATTATACCAAAGTTTTGCTGGATGCTTTAGGAATTTCGTCGTATTATACAGTGCTTTATGCAGATTCCAATACCATCGATATTCATGAAGATTTTGTGTCTTTTCAGGGAAATCATGTCATTTTAGGAATTCCCGATGGGGATAAAATAACTTGGTTGGAATGTACGAGTCAGGAAACTCCCTATGGTTTTATAGGCTCCGTTTCTCACAACAGAAATGTTTTGATGCTCACTCCGGAAGGAGGTGAAATTGTTAGAACAAAAACATACGCCGCTGAGGAAAATTCACAAAAAACTGTTGCTCAAGTTCAAGTTGCGAAAACCGGAAAAATTACCGCTTCTGTTTCTCGGGAATCATACGGACTGCAATATGAAACTAAATTTCGCTTGCCAAAATTAAAAGCTGCTGATGTAGAAACGTTTTATAGAAATGAATGGTCGTACATCAACAGGTTTTTAATTTCTGATGTAAGTTTCGACAACAATCGGGAGGCTGTTGTTTTTAAAGAAAAATTAAAAATTGAAACGGATTCATACGTCAAACCGGTTTCTGAAGGGTTTTTATTGATTCCGAATATTTTTAATCAAAGACTTCATGTCCCGCCTCAAATTCCAAATCGGAAAAATCCTTTGGAAATCGCTTACGGATATATTGATGAAGACACCATCGAAATCCGATTGCCACAAGGGTTGAGCGTGCGTTCGGTACCTGATTCCGTGAATTTAGAAACTAAATTTGGCACTTATCAAGTTGCTTTTGAGCAGGTAACTTCTGAATTGCTCGTGTATAAGAGAAGATTGAAAATTCAAAAAGGCGTATTTCCTGCTGAAGAATATGTCAATTATCGGGAGTTTATAAGAAATGTGAACCGATTGGACAATGAATTATTCGTTCTTATCACTTCAGATTAGTAACAAGCAACACCTAAATTATTTCAATAATAATTAAATTCAAAACCGCATCGGACAGGACAATTCAAGGTGAGAAACAATCCAGAAGTGATCATATTTCTTTTGAAAAATGAACGTTAATTAAAAAAAGCCTTCTTGATTTTATTTTCGAGAAGGCTTTTGTGAGGATTTAACAAACTTGTTACGGAATTAAATATTCATAAGTAGCTTGTACTCCCAGCGGAATACCAAGTCCCCAATAAAGCAATAAAAAGAGGGTCCAAAGAATAAAAAATGCAATTGAATAAGGAAGCATTGTGGATACTAAGGTTCCAATTCCGGTATCTTTCACATACTTCTGACAATAGACAACAACAAGTGGAAAGTAGGGCATTAAGGGAGTAATAATGTTCGACACCGAATCGCCTACACGATAGGAAGCTTGCGTCAGGTCGGGAGAGATTCCAAGTTGCATCAGCATAGGCACCATAATTGGAGCTAAAAGCGCCCATTTTGCAGAAGCCGATCCTATAAATAGGTTGACGAATGCCGTAAGAATGATAATTCCGATGATGGTAATTTCAGCGGACATGTTCAACGCCTGTAATCCGGATGCTCCTTTTAAAGCCAATAAAGCACCGAGATTTGATTTGGCAAAAGCATCGATAAACAAGGCACAGAAAAAAGCCATGACAATATAATAACTCATTCCTGTCATAGATTTTGTCATACTCTCAATAATATCTTTAGTGCTTTCGAAAGTTTTAGACATCATTCCATACACAACTCCGGGAATTAAGAATATGATAAAGATTAAAGGAACAATAGATCGCATTAAAGGTGCGGAAAACGAAGCGATTTCTCCGTCGGCATCACGCAGTGCAGAGTCAGCAGGAGCAGCCCAGAGATACAGTCCTACCAATCCTAAAATCATTGCCGCACAAGCAGTATAAAAAGCTTTTTTCTCACTTTTATCCAAGGCACCCATGGTTACTTCCTCGCCTTCATCAACGGCTACAGGAACTTTTTTCAAGCGTGGTTCAACAATTTTGTCGGTCACATACCATCCGATGAGGACGATAAGAAGTGTAGATGAGGCTGTAAAATACCAGTTGTTTAGTGGGTTTAATTGAATGCTCGGATCGATGATTTGAGCTGCCGATTGGGTGAAACCTTGTAGCAATGGATCGATTCCCGATGGAAACGGGTTGGCACTAAATCCGCCAGAAACACCTGCAAAAGCTGCTGCAATTCCCGCAATGGGATGACGCCCGGCAGCATAAAAAATAATACCACCCAAAGGAATGACCAATACATAACCGGCGTCGGTAGCTGTGTGTGAAACAATAGCTACAAGAATAAGCATGGGCGTTAATAACTTTTTTGGCGTAATTTGCAACATCGATTTTAATCCTGCATTTATAAATCCGGAATGTTCTGCCACACCAACTCCCAACATCGCTACCAAAACAATTCCCAACGGAGCAAAACTCGTGAAAGTAGTGACCATTCCCGATAAAAACTCGGCAAGAGCAGTACTTGTCAGAAGATTGTTAATTTGGATGGGTGACCCTGTGGTAGGATCGATTTCCGAAAAGTCATAAGGAGAGAAGATAGCCGAAAGTACCCAAATAACGAGCATTAGCAAGAAAAACAAAATCGCAGGGTCGGGGAGTTTATTTCCTATGCGTTCTATCGCATTAAGAATTTTATTAATGAATCCTTTTTTTTCAGAAGGAGTTTTTTCCGATGTGTCCATAGGTAATTAAAGTTTGCTGGTTATTGATATTTCCATTGTGCCGAATCCAATCAGCTCCTGATTTAAAAAACGACTAACATACAATTATTTGTTAAATCATGCCACACAATCGATGGTATAGTCGTTATTTTTTTTACAATTTTTTATAAAAAGAAAAGATAGAATATTTGTTGGCGGCATCGGATTTTATTTTAAATAGCCTCCTATCGATTTATTCTGTTATTCTACAATGGAAACCTAAGAAAACTTAAGGATATAAATATCTTATCTCTATTTTTGTAGCTGTTCATCGATTTAAAAGCTAATCTACTATAAACAATATACACTATGAATATTTCTGTAATCGGCGCCGGTACGATGGGATCCGGTATTGCTCAAGTGGCTGCAACAGTCGGATGTAATGTTAAACTTTATGATGTTAAAGACGAGGCATTGGAATATGCGCAGACAGCATTGGAAAAAGTGTTGAACCGTCTTATTGAAAAAGGGCGTATCGACGAGCAAGAAAAAAACCGGATTCGAAACAATATTCAATACGTCAACACCCTGCGAAAAATCAAAAAATCAGATTTGGTTATTGAAGCAATTGTCGAAGATTTAGATATCAAACAAAAAGTGTTTTCAACCGTAGAGAAATTTGTCAGTGAAGACTGTATTTTAGCTTCCAACACTTCTTCGCTCTCTGTGGCTTCAATTGCTGCATCTTTGGAAAATCCGGAGCGCTGTATCGGCATTCATTTTTTTAATCCGGCGCCACTGATGCGTTTGGTCGAAGTGATACCGGCTGTTCAGACTTCGGAGAAAGTTCTTCAAAAATCGATAGAAATTATAAAATCTTGGGGGAAAACAGTCGCAGTGACTAAAGATACTCCCGGATTTATAGTCAATCGTGTTGCGCGTCCTTTTTATGGAGAAGCATTGCGAATTTATGAGGAAGGAATTGCAGATTTTGCCACAATTGATTGGGCAATGAAAACCCTTGGGAATTTTAGAATGGGACCTTTTGAATTAATGGATTTTATAGGAAACGATATAAATTATACCGTGACCGAAACTGTTTTTAGAGCCTTTTATTTTGATCCCAGATACAAACCTTCGTTTACCCAAAAACGCTATTTTGAAGCAGGGTATTTAGGCCGGAAAAGTGAAAGGGGATATTATAATTATTCGGAAAATGCAGAAAATAAGGAGGCAAATACGGATGAAAATTTAGGGAAAGAAATTTTCGAAAGAATTTTGGTAATGCTTATCAACGAAGCAGCAGATGCCCTTTTTTGGAATATTGCTTCTGCAGAAGATATTGACAACGCCATGCAACAAGGAGTGAATTATCCTAAAGGATTGCTTGCCTGGGCAGATGAAAAAGGAATTGAATGGTGTGTGAAGAAAATGGACATACTATATTCGAGATATCGTGAAGACAGGTACCGATGCAGTCCGTTGTTGCGGGATATGTCGAAATCCGGAAAAACGTTCTATTAAGAGCAATAAAAAAACCGCAATCTTTCGGACTGCGGTTTTTTTTGTACTGATGGCGGGACTTGAACCCGCACGCCCGCAATGGGCACAGGATTTTAAGTCCTGAGTGTCTACCAATTCCACCACATCAGCTTAAACAGATAATAAAAAATGCCGACAAGAATTCGGCATTCTTATGAGCGAAAACCGGGGCTCGAACCCGCGACCTCCACCTTGGCAAGGTGGCGCTCTACCAGCTGAGCTATTTTCGCATTTTTTTATGAACGTTACGAAGATTGGTATTTACCAATCTGGGCTGTCTTAGCGGATGCAAATTTAATATATTTACTGAAACTGCAAAAGGTTTTTATTCTATAAAATAAAATATTAAAGCAGTCCTTATTTTTTTACTTTCAGTGTAGCGTTTCGTTCGAGCAATCTTTTAATCTCATTGAGTTTCATTAGCGCTTCAACAGGTGTAAGGGTGTCGATATCGATATCCAGTATTTCATTGCGGATTTCTTCAAGTAATGGATCGTCAAGCTGAAAGAAGCTCAATTGAAGTTCTTCCCGGGAGGAAGTTTTTAGATTGTCGCTCAGGCTCTCCGAAGTATGGGTTTGCTCTAAGCGTTTTAAAAGTTTGTTGGCTCTGTGAATAACAGCTTGTGGCATTCCGGCCATTTTAGCTACGTGGATTCCAAAACTGTGTTGACTTCCGCCCGGCACTAATTTTCTCATAAAAAGCACCGTGTCTTTTAATTCTTTGACCGAGACATTATAGTTTTTAATCCTCGGGAACAAATCACTCATTTCATTGAGTTCGTGATAGTGAGTGGCAAAAAGAGTTTTGACCCGACTTGAATGTTCATGAATGTACTCTGTGATTGCCCAGGCAATGGAAATTCCGTCATAAGTACTCGTTCCGCGGCCTATTTCATCCAAGAGAATTAAACTTCGATCGGAAAGGTTGTTCAAAATACTGGCAGTTTCATTCATTTCAACCATAAATGTCGATTCTCCCATAGAAATATTATCGCTGGCTCCCACACGGGTAAAAATTTTGTCGACATAACCGATTCGTGCGGCAGAAGCAGGAACAAAACTCCCAATTTGGGCAAGCAAAACGATGAGTGCCGTCTGTCTTAAAATCGCTGATTTACCGCTCATATTGGGACCGGTAATCATAATGATTTGTTGATGCTCCCGATCTAAGAAAATATCATTTGAAATGTATGGAACATCCGGCGGAAGTTGTTTTTCGATAACCGGATGTCGCCCTTCCTTGATGTCAATGTCTGAACTGTCATTCATTAACGGACGGGTGTATGAAGCTTCTTTTGCGTGTGCAGCAAAAGAACACAAACAATCCAATTGTGCAATTAAATTGGCATTTTGTTGAACGACTTCAATATATTGCAGCATCCATTCAACAAGTTTCCCGTAAATTTCTTGTTCTAAAGCAAGAATTTTCTCTTCGGCACCGACAATTTTATTTTCGTATTCTTTTAATTCTTCTGAAATATAGCGTTCTGCACTCACCAAAGTTTGTTTCCGAATCCACTCAGTGGGAACTTTGTCTTTATGGGTATTCCTGACTTCAATATAATAACCGAAAATGTTGTTTGAGCCAATTTTTAAGGAACTGATTCCCGTTTTTTTACTTTCGCGCTCCAGCATTTCGTCAAGATATTCTTTGCTGTTGGCAGAAATACTCCGAAGATTGTCTAAATCTTCTGAAAATCCGGAAGCAATGGTGTTTCCTTTTAAAATATTTACGGGCGCTTCTTCAAAAAGTGTTGCTTTGATGCGTTCTCTAAGCAATTCACAGTCGTGAAGTTGTTCTCCGATGATGCGCAACGATTCGTTGTCAGACTGTATTGCAATGGCTTTTATCGGGACGATAACTTCTAAAGAGTTTTTTAGTTGAATTACTTCTCGCGGATTTATTTTATGGGTAGCAACTTTCGAAATCAATCGTTCTAAATCTCCGATGTGTTTAATGTAATTTCTAATGCGTTCCAAAAGTTGTGGATGGTCTAACAAATGATTTACAACTTCATGACGACGGTTTATTTTTGTTGTGTTTTTTAACGGAAGCGCCAACCAGCGTTTCAGCAAGCGTCCGCCCATAGGCGAAATGGTTTTGTCAATGACATCCAAGAGTGTTACCGCATTTGTCGCCGTGGAGTGATACAATTCCAAATTTCGAATGGTAAAACGATCCATCCAAACATATTCGTCTTCTGCAATTCGGGAAAGTTTTGAAATATGCTGTAAATTGGAGTGATGAGTGTCGTTTAAATAATGAAGGATAGCACCGGCTGCAATAATGCCTTCTGTTAAATGATCCACGCCAAAGCCTTTTAAATTTTGTGTTCCAAAATGTTTTATCAGTGTTTCAAAAGTGTAATCAAATTGAAAAATCCAATCTTCCAGATGATAGGTGTGATATTCATTTCCAAAAGATTCGGTGAAATCTTTCTTTTTTTGTTTGGAAAATAATATTTCTGAGGGATTAAAATTCTGAAGTAATTTGTCGATGTATTCTTCAGAACCTTGAGCCACTAAAAATTCTCCGGTGGAAACATCTAAAAAAGAAATTCCCAGATTTTTAGTTTTTCCTCTTGTTTCCGAATTAAAATAAATAGCTGCAAGAAAGTTATTTGATTTTGATTGCAGAATGTCATCGTTAAATGCCACACCCGGAGTTACGAGTTCGGTAACTCCTCTTTTTACAATGGTTTTGGCAGTTTTGGGATCTTCTAATTGATCACAAATGGCAACGCGACAACCTGCTCTTACCAATTTTGGCAAATACGTATTTAAAGAATGATGCGGAAAACCGGCAAGTTCTGTTTTGTCGCTTCCGTTGTTTCGCGCTGTAAGCGTAATATTTAAAATTTTAGAAGCCCGGACGGCATCGGTGCCAAAGGTTTCATAGAAATCTCCAACACGGAATAATAACAAAGCATCGGGATACTTGGCTTTGATGCTGTTGTATTGTTTCATGAGTGGAGTCTCTTTTTTTGACATGGTTTAAATAAATTTTGGAACAGTTTTTTGCTTTTATTTAAACGGATAAAGATACTAATAATGCTGCTTTTCTAAAAGTTGACTAAAACCCTTTTCTTCATAAAATTCGAATATTTGCGATTAATTTTATCTTTGTCGAATCTATGAAAAACAGAAAATTAAAAAATAGTGAATTAATCCGATTGGATGTGGAAAGCTATCGCAATGCTCCAAAATCTAATTTGATTGTCATTCTTGATAATATCCGAAGTCTGAATAACATAGGTTCTGTTTTCAGAACTTCAGATGCATTTCTAATTAAAAAAATCTATCTCTGCGGCATTACCGCAAAACCTCCTCATAAAGATATTCACAAAACAGCGTTGGGCGCAACTGAGAACGTCATTTGGGAATATGTGGAAGATGTTATGGAAGTGGTTCGGAAGTTGCAAAACGATAATGTTTTTGTAGCTGCCGTTGAACAGGCAGAAAATTCGATTTTTCTTGATGATTTCACTGTCAATCCGGAGCAAACATACGCTGTGGTGTTTGGAAATGAAGTGAAAGGCGTACAGCAAAAAGTAGTTTCGGCTTGTGATGCCGTCATCGAAGTTCCGCAATTTGGAACCAAACATTCTTTAAATATTGCAGTTTGTGCCGGAGTAGTGTTATGGAGTCTTTTTGCACAAATGAAAAATTCTACAAATGAGTGACAATGGATTCAACGCGAATCAATCCGATACTCAAAACACCAATGACAAGAATAAATCGTAAAATGGTATGGAGAATGACATAGTTAATTTTCTTTTTTGCCGTCCAAAGTAAGATTAAAAATACTATTAAAGCAACCATGCTTCCGTAAAAGTAATAAATCATTCGCCCAACATCTTGACTAAAATGGGTGACCAAAATCAAGGCAGGAATAAATGTCAGAATCCCGAGAATGGTGAGCATTTTTTTTGATGTTTGTTCTCCATAAAGAACGGGAATGGTGTGATAATTTAAGGTGAAATCACCACGTAAATTTTCTAAATCTTTTATCAATTCCCGCATAGAAATAATCATAAACAGGAAGATGGCGTGAACGAAAATGACTAAGTCAAAATTTCCGTAATATACAAAAACCACAAAAAAAGGAACCACGGTAAGAATTGCTGCGGTTAAATTTCCGATAAAAGGATATTTTTTGAGCTTGTGACTGTAAAACCATAGAAAGAAAATATAGATGGAAAAGAAAATGACCGCTTTAAAAGAAACATAACTTGCCAGAATAACCGATAAAAGATTGAGCACAAAATAGGTTGTCAGTTTGGTTCGTTGACTGACAAGCCGATCCAAGATGGTTTTGCGGGGTCTGTTGATAAGGTCTTTTTCACTGTCGTAAAAATTATTGATGATGTATCCGCTGGCAATTGCTGATGCAGAAGCCATAACCAACACAAGCAAATTAATGTCTGTTAGTACTTCCCGAATAGACAAATTGGGAGCGAGAATGTAGATGCTCGTCAGGTAAATCGCAATGATTAAAAACAGAATGTTATACCCTCGAACTACAGAAAACAAGGAAAAGAATTTCAGTAAAAATAATTTTCGTCTTCTGTTAAGCATAAAAAGTTATTGAAGCAGGAAATCAGAATGTATAAACGACTTCCAGCTTATAGTTTTTCAAGGCTTTTTGCGCCTTTTGCAGGTCTTCGGTAAATCCGAGAATATAGCCGCCACCTCCGGAACCGCATAATTTTAGGTAGTACGCATTGGAGTCGATTCCTTTTTTCCAAAGTTTGTGAAATTGAGCGGGAATCATCGGTTTGAAGTTTTCCAAAACGACTTTGGAAAGTTGTTTGATATTTCCGAAAAGGGACTTGACATTCCCTTGTAAAAAGTCTTCAATACAGGCGTCGGTATGTTTTGCAAATTGGTTTTTCAACATGTTTCGAAAACCTTCATTTTTCATGTTTTCCATGAAAATCTGCACCATCGGAGCAGTTTCACCGATGCTTCCACTGTCCAATAAAAATACGGCACCTTTCCCGTTTTTAACTTGAGATGGAATTCCGGCAGGTTCAATATGATCTTTTGAGTTGATTAAAATCGGAAGGCTCAAATAACTATTTAACGGATCTAGTCCGGATGATTTTCCGTGAAAAAAAGATTCCATTTCAGCGAAAATATGCTTTAACGTCAATAATTTTTCACGGGTTAAATTTTCAAGAATAGTGATTTTATCGAATGCATATTTGTCATAAACAGCTGCAACCAATGCACCGCTGCTTCCCACGCCGTACCCTTGCGGAATACTGCTGTCAAAATAAAGTCCTTGTTTAATATCCTCGGTAAGTGATGCGATGTCAAAAGAAACCAATTCTGGATTTTCTTTTTGAAGCGTATCCAAATATTCTGCGAATCGTGCCAAAGATTGATTCGAATTTTTTGTTTCGGGTGTTTGATTTTTGTCAATTTTAAGTGCTCCTTTATAAACATTGTAAGGAATTGACAGTCCTTTGGAATCTTTAATAATTCCGTATTCTCCAAACAAAAGTATTTTTGAATAAAATAAGGGTCCGCGCATAATGAGTGATTTTAAGCCACTTAAATTAAGGCAAATATACGTGATTTAACATTTTAAAATTATAAATGATTCTAAAATTATCTATTGATACGTGTTTGTACGTATGACTAGCGTAATTTTTCATTGTTTTGATGCCGAGCATGATCACGTTTTGTCTTGTACTCCAATTTCTTTTTAAACGATTCTTCCAGATTGATTCCCGTTTGATTTGCCAAACAAAGCACTACAAAAACAACATCGGCAAGCTCCTCTCCTAAATCTTTGTTTTTATCTTCTTCCTTTTCACTTTGTTCGCCGTAGCGTCTTGCAATGATTCGGGCAACTTCGCCCACTTCTTCAGTAAGTTGCGCCATATTGGTCAATTCGTTAAAATACCGAACGCCATGCGCTTTAATCCATTCATCTACGGCTTTTTGTGCATTGTATAGATTCATATTCAGTGAGTTAATAGAGATTTGTGAATTTTATTCGGTTCCCGAAATACTGTTTGTAGATTAATTTAATACTCTAAAATTTCCAAAATTTTGGTTTTTACTTTCTCGGTCGAAGGAATCATCGTTGCTTCCAAAGTTGCATTTAATGGAATTGCCGGCATGTTTTCGGAACCGATGAGCATCACCGGTGCATCGAGTTCTTTAAAACATGCTTCTTGAATTTTTCCTTGAAGTCCGCGACTAAAGCCGTTTTCAGAGGGTTCTTCCGTAACAATCAAACATTTCTTACACTTTTTGACAGACTTGTACAGGGTATCGTAATCAATGGGATGCAAACTCCGCAAATCTACAATTTCAATGCGGTCTTGCATATTCAATGCTTCCGAAGCATTTAATGCCCAATGAACACCCATTCCGTAAGTGATGATTGACACTGTTTCTTCAGAATCTTCTTTCCATATTTCCTGAACGAGATTTGCTTTTCCGAAAGGTAAAATATAATCTTCAGCCGGAAGGATGGATGTAGCTGTTTTTGTGCCTTCCAATTTACTCCAATACAGTCCTTTATGTTCAAAAATAACCACCGGATTCGGGTCGTAAAAAGCAGCTTTCATCAACCCTTTCAAGTCGGCACCATTACTGGGGTAAGCAATTTTTATTCCTCGGATATTGGTCACCACACTTTCTACCGATGAAGAATGATACGGTCCGCCGCTTCCGTAGGCTCCGATAGGAACTCGTAAAATCATGGATACCGGCCATTTTCCGTTAGAAAGGTAATTACTGCGACTTACTTCGGTGAAAAGTTGGTTTAAACCCGGCCAAATATAGTCGGCAAATTGCACTTCGACGATGGGTTTTAAACCTACAGCACTCATTCCAACCGTAGAACCTACAATAAATGCTTCTTGAATTGGCGTATTAAAAACACGATTATCGCCAAATTTCTCAGCCAAAGTTGCAGCCTCCCTAAAGACACCGCCGAGCCTTCTTCCAACATCTTGACCGTATAATAAAGATTCCGGATGTTTTCGCATAATTTCTTCCAAGGCAGAAAGGGCACAATCCACCATCACGACACGTTCTGCGTCAGCAGGGGTACGATTGCCTTCTTCGGATAGAATAGGAGTTGGAGCAAAATCATGCGTAAATAAATCTTCAGGTTCGGGGTCGGGTGCTTTCATGGCACGAGCCAAATCTTTTTCGACTTGCTCATAAATTTCCTTTTCGGTCGCAAGGAGTTCTGCTTCCGTAAAACCTTCTTCCAATAATAATTTTTTAAGTTTCGGATACGGGTCACGTGAACGTGCTTCTTCCAAATCATCTCTGTAAAACTCCATACGAACACCGGAGGTGTGATGATTTAGCAATGGAACTTTTGCATGAATTAAAAATGGACGACGTTCGGTTCGAATTTTTTCAATAACTTCAGAAATGGTTTGATAACTTTCAAAAAAATCTGTTCCGTCGATGGAAATTGCCTCCAATCCTTTAAATCCTTGTGCGTATTCATAAGCATTTTGAGCACGCGTTTCTTCCCGATTTGCAGAAATGTCCCATCCGTTGTCTTGAACTAAATAAAGTATGGGCAATTTTTTTAACACTGCCATTTGAAATGCTTCTGCAACTTCTCCTTCAGTCACGGAAGCGTCGCCCAAACTACAAACAACCACAGGTTTTTGAGGTTCATTGTCGGAAATTTTTTCAATTTCTTTATACCAAAAACCCATCGCAACGCCGGTAGCCGGAATGGCTTGCATACCCGTAGCAGAACTTTGATGCGGAATTTTAGGTTTGTCATCATCGCGCAAACTGGGATGTGAATAATACGTTCGACCTCCGGAAAATGGATCGTCTTTTTTTGCCAATACCTGAAGCATGAGATCGTAGGGCGTCATTCCGATTGACAACAAAATGGAATCGTCGCGGTAGTATGGAAATACATAATCTTGAGGCAAGAGCTGCATTCCCAACGCAATTTGAATGACTTCATGACCTCGTGAAGTGGCGTGAACATATTTAGAAACAATCTTAAAATTCTCCTCGTAAATTTCAGTCATTGATTTGGCTGTAACCAAATATCTGAAAGCTTTAGCAAGCGTTTTTTTATCAATTGTAGGTGTAGGGTGTGTTTGCTGACGCGACATTTTATTTCTTTTATAACTTAAAAACTGATTGAATAGCTTCGGATTAGAGTCTTTCGACTTTTTTCATCCAATTAAATTTATCGGGCATGCTTCCCGAGCGTATGGCGTTCATAGTGTCTGTAACCCAATCCGCCACGGGAGTTTCTTTTGATACATTAATGTTAATGTCTTTATAACCGATGGATTCAATTCGGGCTATAAACACTGCCGTTCCGGTTCCGAATGCTTCTTCCAAACTTCCGTTTTTGGCGCTTTCAATGACTTCATCAATGGTGATGGGTCTTTCCACAACTTCATAGCCTTTATCTTTTAATAAGGTAATTACACTGTCTCTTGTAATTCCGGCAAGAATGGAACCGTCCAGATTTGGCGTGATAAATTGGTTGTTTATTTTAAAGAAGATATTCATCGTTCCTACTTCCTGAATGTATTTATGTTCTATTGCATCCAACCAAAGAACCTGGTCGTATCCTTTTGCTTTCGCTTTTTCTGTGGGAAGCACTGCAGCGGCGTAATTTCCGGCGGCTTTGGCAGCTCCTGTTCCACCGTTTGCGGCACGGATGTATTCAGTTTCCGCATATAATTTAATGGGTTTGTTGTACAAAGGACCTGAAGGCGAACAAATAATCATAAATTTATAAGAGTTTGCTGCTCGCATTCCGATAAATCCTTCATCAGCAAACATAAAAGGTCTGATGTACAAGGCACTTCCTTCTGAAGGCGGAATCCAATCTGCATCCAGTCCGATTAAAGTGTTGAGGGCTTCCAAAAATAATTCCTCAGAAACAGTCGGCATTCCTAGTCTTGATGCGCTAAAATTAAATCGTTTGGCATTTTGCTCAGGTCGGAAAAGCAACGGTTGATTGTCTTTGGAAAGGGTTGCTTTCATGCCTTCAAAAATGGCTTGACCATAATGCAAAGCCATCGTGGCCGGATGAATTGAGATGGTGTTCATCGGTTCAATGCGCATGTCTTGCCATTCTCCGTCATAGTATTCACAGATAAAGTAATGATCTGTAAACGTTCGACCGAGTGGAATGTTATTAAAATCCAAAGAGGATAATTTTGAATTTTTTGTGCGATTTATTTTAATTTGAGCTCTCATAATTAATTTTTTATATTCTCTTTTGTACCGAAATTTTCCATATAATCTGCAATTCTTCTCAAAAACGAACCGGCGAGATAGCCATCCACGATCCGATGATCAAAGGAAAGAGAAAGGTACATCATGTGGCGAATTTCAATAGTGTCACCGTCTTCTTTCTCCATAACTTCAGCTCTTTTCTTAATGATTCCGGTGGCGAGAATTGCTGCTTCCGGTTGATTGATTATCGGCGTTCCCATCAAGCTGCCAAAGGTTCCTACGTTGCTGATAGTAAAAGTACCGCCTTTGGTATCATCGGCTTTTAATTTGTTATCTCGGGCTTTTTGTGCCAGTGAATTTGTGGTTTTGGCCAACTCGGAAAGTTCCAGTTTATCGGCGTTTTTGACCACAGGTACAATCAAATTTCCTGAAGGCAATGCCGTAGCCATCCCGATGTTTATTTCGTCTTTGACAATGATGTGCTCATCATCCAAGGAGGAATTAATCATTGGAAAATCTTGAATGGCTTTGATTACACATTCAATAAATAGGGGAGTATAGGTGAGTTTTTCACCGAATTTTTCTAAAAACAAGTTTTTGTTCCGTGCTCTCCAAGCGACCATATCGGTTAAATCTGCCTCCACATACGCTGTAACATGAGGAGACGTGTGTTTGCTGTACACCATATGATCGGAAATCATCCTACGCATGCGATCCATCGGAATAAGTTGTCCGGTTCCTTTGTCAAATTTGAGGTCGGGAACTTGAAATCCGGATGGTTGGGCAACCGGCTGTGCAAATTTATAAGGTCGTCCGTCAGCAAGGTATCGAAAAACATCGCTTTTTCTCAATCTTCCGTCTTTTCCCGTTGCAGGAATTCGGGCGAGTTCTTCATAACTAATGTGATTTTTTCTGGCAATCGAATCAATCAAGGGAGAGATAAAAAGATCTTTATTAATTGTAAAGGTTGTGGCAGCAGGTGCAGTGTGTTTTACAACGGTTTTTTCAAGTGTTTTGGGATGGGGAACACGTTCTTGCTTCCGGGTTTTGGCTGTGCTCTTATTTTTTTCCTGAGAGTTGTTCGTTTCAGAAACTTCTAAAGTAGCGATTACTGCACCAATTTTAACCACATCGCCATTTTTGTAATTTTTGGAAATTAGAATTCCGGAAAAGGGTGCAGGAACTTCATTATCCACTTTGTCTGTGGCAATTTCCAAAAGGATATCTCCTTCGTTAAAAGCTTGTCCCTCATTAATATGCCATTCTATAATCGTGCCTTCGGTAATGCTTTCTCCCATCTTTGGGAGCTTAAATTCCTGAATTGTTTGGAATTCTTTTTTATCGCTCATCGTTGCGTATGTTTTTTTAATCTGTTTAAAAAGTTTTATCTTCTATTAATTCTCTAACAGAGATATGAGCCTTTGCGAAAATACACAATTCTTTTATCGTTTTGGAATTTTAAAATTTCCGAATTTGAAAAAATGCAGTTCGAAAAAGTTTATTTTCATTTGACAATTTTTAAGTTGAGGCGTGTATTGCTCGTGCATTCGGCTGATAATAAATCATAGATTCAATTTTTATTTTTTACGAAACTCATTTAGAGTTTTATAAAAATTTTCTTGAATCGGTCTGTTTTCAGGAATTTCTCTCAACGGTGCTACTTCTTTTAAAGTTTGATGACAATCTGCCGGAAGTTGTTGATACAATCGCGTTCCTGCAGTTTTCCAATCGATCATTTCATCTGTAAGGTCTCGCACAATTCGCGCAGGATTGCCCACAATTAATTTTCGCGAAGGGAAAATCTCATCGGCTTTTACAAAACTCAACGCACCGACAATACATTCGTCGCCAATTTCCGCACCATCCATAATGACACTGTTCATTCCTATCAAGCAGTTTCTCCCGAGATTGGCTCCGTGAATAACAGCGCCATGACCCACATGGGCGCTTTCTTTTAAAACAATAGATTTTCCCGGAAACATATGAACCGTACAGTTTTCTTGCACATTCACACCGTCTTCAAGAATAATTTCACCCCAATCGCCACGAATGGCAGCGCCCGGTCCGATATAACAATTCTTTCCGATGATGACATTGCCTGTGACGGCTGCTAACGGATGGACAAAACTGGATTCATGAACCACGGGAATATGGTCTTTAAAAGCGTATATCATAAATGACGTAAATTATAAATGCGCAAGTTATTTGAATTTTAATAAACATGCGAAACTGATTTTAAAAAAATAAGTTGCACACTATTAAAATCCATTGATTTTCAACCTTATCCAATGCGGTAATAAACAGATTTTAAATAAGCGCCTTCCGGAAAAGTTATCGGATGATCGCTGTCATGACCTGTGATTCTTTCTAAGGAAACTGCTATTTCCAACTGATTAAAGACTTCGGCATGCGTGTTTAAAAATAAAGATTCAGAAATTTGCGACGAACACGAAGCCAACAAAAGAATTCCCTTTCTTTGGGTTAATACCACACCCAATTCGGCGAGCTCGGCATATTTCTTTAAAGCAACATCAATTTCCTTTTCGCTTTTTGCAAATGAAGGCGGATCGATGATTACGATGTCGTATTTTTTCTTCTGCTGAATCAGTTCTTTCAATATTGTAAATGCATCGCCGTCTAAAGTGTGATGTCTTCCTTTGGTCGGATTTAATTGTACGTTGGTTTTTGCCAGTTCTAAAGCTTGTTTGCTAAAATCAATACCGGTTACTTCTTTTGCGCCGCCGCACAAAGCATGAACAGAAAAACCGCCGGCATACGAAAATACGTCCAATACGGTTTTTCCTTTGGATATTTGCCCGATTATTTTTCGGTTTTCACGATGATCCAGAAAGAAACCTGTTTTATGCCCTAAAAGAACGTCAGTTTGGAAAACCACACCGTATTCTCTGAAAGTAATAAGCGAATTGTTCAACGTTCCGTATAAAACCCGACCTTCCTGAACCGACGATTTTAAGTTTTGAACATTGCGACTGAGTCTCAGTACAATGGCATCAACGTCGGCAACAGCAGCAATAGATTCACTTACGGCATTCAAATATGGAATCCAAGCGGCAGAATAAATTTTCATCACTGCAATACGGTTGTAAACATCACAGATAAGTCCCGGAAATCCGTCATTTTCTCCAAATAATAACCGATAAGCATCAACGTCATGTTCCAACAACGGTTGCCGCAGCCGAAAGGCATTTTCAACTTTTTGATTAAAAAAATGACTGTCAATCTTGATGCCTCCGCCGGAGTGCAAGATTTTGATTCTGATGGGAGATTCCGCATCGAATAATCCCACTGCATAAGCCTTGTTAGTGCGTTGGCCAAAAAGCACGGCAACATCGCCTGACTTTGCTTCTTTGTTTATTTTCTCAATACTTTCCGAAAAAACCCAAGGGTGTCCTTTTTTTATATATTTCTCAGCTTTGGAACGCAGTTTTACGGCAAGTGTTTTTGGTGAATTCATGAAAGGATTTTGAATCCTCAATAATACAATTTATTCTTTAGGTTTTTTAAGTTTGATTTGTTCCAGATTTTTAAATGAAGGTCCTTCGATAACTTTTCCATTGGTATCAAACCGGCTGCCGTGACAAGGACAATCCCAAGATTTTTCGGCAAAATTCCAATGTACCGTACATCCCATATGCGGGCAAATTGGGGACAGCACTTTGACTTCGCCCTTATCATCTTTGGAAACGGCAAATTTTCCTTCCTCGGTTTGAATCAATTTTCCTTCGTTGGGACTGATACTTTCTACCTCTTTTGGCTCCCCGTTTTTAAAAAAGTCTCCTGCAAGTTTGCCTAAAACATTCAAGTTTTCTTTTACTATATTTTTTGCGGCTTTAAGCGGTTGACTTCTATTTGCTTTGTATAATTCGGCATAAGGATTTTCGATTTGGGCAATGGCATCACTGATAATTTGTGCGGCTAAAGTTCCATAAACCAACCCGTCAGTAGAGAAACCTGTGGCAATAAACTCTCTTGATTCTGCTGATTTTTTACCGATATAAGGCAACATGTCCGCAGCTTTATAATTTTGTCCGCCCCACATATAATTTACAGATTCAACTTCAAAATGTTTATTTACGAAATCTATCAAACGACTGATGTTTTCTCTGTTGTCATCAGCCTGACCTACTTTGTGCATACTGCCGATACAGATTAAAAACGACCCCAATTCATTTTTATAAGAACGGATTGAGAATTTTTCTTCGCCGTAGTATGCCCAAAAAATTCCTTCGGGATATAAATCATTTTTTAATGTAACTGCAATTCCGTATTCACGATAAGGAGCAAGCGCGGTGTGATAAGGAACTAACAACCCTTTTGGAGTATGTGTGGCATGGACGACATATTTTGCCTTGATGCGCGTCATGTCGGTTTTAAGATAATAAAACTCGTCATCTTTCTCAATTTCGTTGATGCAAGTATCTTCAAAAATTTCACAATCGGCATCAAAGATTTCATGAGCCAAACGTTGGGTGTAAATGAGCGGGTTGAATTGTGCTTGATTTTCAATGCCGTAACCATCTTCAAAATAGAGCGGGAAATCTTTGGGCAAAGATGTTGTTTGCAGTCCGAGTTCGTGCGCATGTCTTTTTTCGTGTTGTAGGTTTTTATCGTTGTATGCATTAAAGTAATACATCGGTCGGAGGTGAAAATCACAAGGGATTGCAAATTGTTCAATGTTTTTTTGAATCATTTCAATAGCCTGAAGTCGCGAAAGAATTATTTGTTGCACTTGTTCTGAACTGTATTTTGAAAGCATTTTTGAAAAATCGTATTCCGTAGGTGCATACAAGTTTCCGGTGCTTTGTCCGGTAGTTCCCTGCCCGATTTTACGAGATTCGATTACCGCTGTTTTAATCCCTCTTTTCTTTAGAAGTTGTGCAGTAGTGATTCCCGTGATACCGCCTCCGATGACAGCTACTTCAACAGAAATTTTTCGGTCTAATTGTTTGAAACTTCCGAGTGTGGCATTGAGTGCCCAAACAGGTATATTTTCCATAACACAAAATTTTAATAGGTTGAAGATAGGAACTTTCTGATGAATAAATAACCTGCAACATAAGAATTAACGGAGAATTATGAAGTGTTTTTCATAAATAAAGACTAATTCTTTAAAAATATTAATAGAGAAATATGTGATGTCTAAATTGAAATAGCGAGCCACATCAGTATAAAGATTAATTCGTCAGAAAATAAAAAGTTGTTTGTATTGAATATTTGTTTAAATTTGAGAGTACTGTAAATCTAATGGTATTAAGAAAAAAAAATGATAACAGGAAAAGACATTATTAACTTGGGATACACTTCCGGAAAATGGTTTAAGGAAGCTATTGACTATGCCAATAAAAATGAGTTGAAAGGAGCGGATTTTAAAAGATACATTGCTTCAGTAGCGCCAAAAGAAGTAAAACCATTTGAGAAACCTGTGGCATTTCATAAAAATATTAAAGCCGAAACTGATGCAGAAATTGTAAATGTACAGCACGTTATCGAAAACATGGAACTTTTGATGAAAACGCCTACCTTGGTGGATGGAGCAATCATGCCCGATGCATGTCCCACAGGCGGAAAAGGGCAAATTCCCGTAGGCGGTGTAGCGGTAGCCAAAAATGCGATACATCCTGCCATGCACAGTGCCGATATCTGTTGTTCGGTTATGCTTACAAACTTTGGGTATATCGCTCCTAAAGAAGTATTAAATGTCGCTCATGAAATTACGCATTTCGGTGGTGGCGGGAGAGCAGAATTCACGCATTTACCAAAAGAATTTTCGGAAAAACTTGTGGCAAATCCTTTTCTAAACGATGAAAGAAGTGCCCGGCTTGCTAGTTGTCATTTGGGAACCCAGGGTGACGGCAATCATTTTTTGTATGTCGGTCAATCTAAAAAAAGCGGAGAAACAGTGATGATAACCCACCATGGAAGCCGTGGTTTAGGAGCACATCTTTACGATAAAGGATTAAAAAAAGCAGTAAAATTTACAAAAGAAATTTCTCCGAAAACCTTACCTGCCAATGCTTGGATTCCTTATGACTCGGATGAAGGCAAAGCGTATTGGGAGGCTTTGCAAATTGTGCGAACTTGGACCAAATTAAATCATTCAATCCTTCATAATGCAACCGCAGCAAAGTTCAACACCGATATTACACAACGATTTTGGAATGAACATAATTTTGTGTTTAAAGACGGCGATTTATTCTTTCACGCCAAAGGAGCCACACCTTTAGACGATAAATTTGTTCCGGATTCAACAGACGGATTGCGAATAGTTCCTTTGAATATGAGAGAGCCGGTATTGATAATTAAAGGCGAAACAACTGCTAATAATTTGGGATTTGCTCCGCACGGCGCCGGTCGAAACTTAAGCAGAAGCCGATTTAAAAAGAACAATGCCCATAAAACGACGGAGCAATTGGTTGCTGAAGAAATTCAAGGATTGGATATACGGTTTTATTCCAATCGAGCCGATATCTCCGAATTGCCGAGTGCCTATAAAGATGCCGAAAGTGTCAAAAGACAGATGCAGGAATTTGGATTGGGAGAAGTAGTGGACGAGATTATTCCCTACGGTTGTATTATGGCAGGCGATTGGCAATACAATGCGCCGTGGCGCGTAAAAGCGAGAAATAAAAGAAAAAGATAAATGTGATGCTAAAACTTTTCAGGATTCGTTAAAATTAATTTTTTCTAAAAGTCCTATTTTTGAAAAAAATAAGATTGAAAATGGAAAATAATAATGAGGGCGATAGGCAGATTCCCAACAAGATGCTTTCACTAGATTCTTTTAGCCAATGGCTTGGGATATAAATTCTTGAAAGTGAAATCGGCAAAGTCAAGTTGGGAATGAAAATAAGAAGCGATATGCTAAACAGCATGCAAAAAGCGCACGGAGGCATTGTTTATAGTCTTGCTGATACCGCATTTGGGTTCGCTGCTAATTCTTACGGAAAATTTACCGTATCAATCGAAACATCGATTAATCACATTGAAGCCATCGAAGAAGGGGATTATCTCATTGCAGAATCGGTGATTGAATCCGTTAAAAACAAACTCGGTTTTCATATTATAAAAGTTGAACGTGATGGCGAACTGGTAGCTCTTTTCAAGGGAATCGTATATCGAACTTCAAAAACCTGGCGTTAATTTACGTTTAAATACAATCAGAAGAAATACTTTTATAATTTTGTGGACTTTTGAGAAAGATTTCTCAAACATTTCATGCCTAAAAACATTTAAATAAGACACTATTTTGAAAGAAGCATATATTATCGACGGCATCCGCACACCTGTAGGAAGCTATCAAGGAAGTTTAAGCAGCGTTCGTACCGATGATTTGGCAGCTCTTGTAATTGCTGAAATCGTAAAAAGAAATCCTCAAATTCCAAAGGAAGCATATGACGATGTCATTCTGGGCTGTGCGAATCAGGCGGGAGAGGACAATCGCAACGTGGCACGTATGGCAAGTTTGCTGTCCGGACTTCCGTTTACTGTTCCCGGTGAAACTGTAAATCGGTTGTGCAGCAGCGGATTGTCAGCAGTTATCCATGCCAATCGGGCAATTAAATCCGGAGATGGTGATTTATTCATTTCAGGAGGAGTCGAAAATATGACACGCGGTCCCTATGTTATTGCAAAACCTTCAAAAGCTTTTGGAACGGATGCAAAAATGTATGACTCCAGTTTTGGATGGCGTTTTGTCAATCCTAAAATGCATGAAATGTATGGCACAGACGGAATGGGAATGACAGCAGAAAATTTGGTGGAAAAATACAATATTTCTCGTGAAGATCAGGATGCTTTTGCATTCTTAAGTCAAACAAAAGCTGCGAAAGCACAAGAAAATGGACGCTTGTCTAAGGAGATTGTCCCGGTAGAAATTCCACAGCGAAAGGCAGTTCCTTTGATTTTTGATCAAGATGAATTTGTAAAACCCGGAACTACACTCGAAATATTGAGCAAATTGCGTCCGGCATTTAAGAAAGACGGCAGTGTTACCGCCGGAAATTCCAGCGGTCTTAATGATGGTGCAGCAGCTTTAATCATTGCTTCGGAGCAGGCAGTTGAGGATTACAATTTAAAACCGATGGCACGAATTGTCAGTTCGGCAGTGGTGGGCGTAGAACCAAGGATAATGGGAATCGGTCCCGTGGAGGCTTCCAACCTTGCCCTGAAAAAAGCCGGATTGACTTTGGACGCAATGGATGTGATTGAGCTCAATGAAGCTTTTGCAGCGCAATCTCTCGCTTGTATACGAGCGTTGGGCTTGGTCGATGATGATCCGCGAATTAATCCCAATGGAGGAGCAATAGCCATTGGACATCCGCTTGGAATGACCGGCGCGCGGACAACATATTCAGCGGCATTGGAATTGTCATTAACCGGAAAACAATATGCGCTGATTACCATGTGTATCGGTGTCGGACAAGGATATGCCGCAATTATTGAACGCGTTTAAAATCGATTTTTAATTGAATGGCAACGCTTATCAATACGGAGAATCCCATAAATTATTATTCATTTTCTTCCAATCGTTTGCCTGTCGAAGTTTCCTTGTAAAAACGGTTAAAGACATTACATGTAACCAAATCGCCCATAACGTTTATTGATGTTTGGAACATTCCCAGTAGTCTGTCCACGTAAATAATCAATGCAATGGCAGTAATCGGAATACCGATAGTTGCCAAAACGGAGCCGAGTACAATAACGCCGGCACCGGGTGCGGATGGCGTTCCAATAGATGCCAAAATGGTCGTGACGATTATAATTATAATGAAGGGCGTATCCAATTGGA
>JAAYLC010000020.1 GCA_012522045.1 Bacteroidota bacterium | reverse complement strand
TTTTCGAAATCCCCAAAGGGTGATAAGGAATGATTTCGAGTCCTACTACGTTGGTCAACTCATTATACAGCATCGCGACATTTTCAAAATGTCTCTTTTCCATATTCACCCCAGGTACTGCAATGAGTCGGATTATTGTTTTGGCTCCCGCACTGTCAACCAGTTTCAGGTTATCCACAATGGGATTGAAAGGTACACCGGTGTGCAATTGATGTCGTTGGTCGTCGGTGATTTTTATGTCCCAAAGGAAAAGATCAATAAATGGTGTAGCATTTAACAATCTATCAGGGAGGGTATATCCCGACGTTTCTACCGCAACATGTATTTGTAACTGTTTAAGCCGAGTGATTACCTCCTGTAGGAAATCAAATTGGTAAAAGGGCTCACCTCCAGAAATGGTCACTCCTCCTCCCGAGTTTTCGAAAAATACCAAGTCCTTTACCGCTTCTGCAACAACCTCCTCAGGAGTATACTGTTTGCCTGATAATTCAATTGCACCTGATGGACATTTCTCCGCACACAACAGGCAATTACCACAATGCGTTCTTCTGAGAGTTGCGTCTGATAATATTTCTTTGGCTATGCCATATGGGCAAATCATAACACATCGACCACAGTCAATGCAAACCTCTTTGTGGAATATTAATTCGCTCCTACCCGATTGTGATTCGGGATTATGACACCAAGAACAAGAAAGAGGGCAACCTTTAAAGAAAAAAGTCGTCCTGATACCCGGACCATCATGTGTCGAAAAGCGCTGAATATCAAAAATGAGACCCTCTGGATTTTTTCTCATCTGCCGGTTGCTACGCTTATCACTAAACGATTTGCTGGGTACGATTGATAATCATATCCTGCCAATGTTTGTCCAATGTTGTGAAACGTGCCGACCATCCGGCAATGCGTACCGGCAGGTTCGGGTATCTCTCCGGATGCTTTTGGGCATCGATCAAAGTGGCGGAATCCACCACGTCGAGATGCATGTAGAAACCTCTTAGTTTGACAAAAGATTTTAAGAGTCCGGCGATTGCTTTGATTCCGTTGCTACCCGTTACTGATCCCGGCAACAGTTTTAATTCCATGGTTGCGCCATTCGGTAAGCGGGTGAAATCCATTTTGCAAAATGATTTGATCACAGCAGTAGGACCTTTCTTATCACTGCCGGGTGATGGTGAAAAGTTGGTTGCAAGCACCTCCTCTTTTTTACTTCCAAAAGGGGATGCAGCCCGTTGTGGCAGCCATTCAATTTCTCTGCCAAAGGTGCTGATTCCCGCGGGGCGTAAGATACCATTTCGTTCCTTCACATTGGCTACAATATCAGTGTAGTCATTAAAGATCCTCTGCAGCATGGCATCGCTTTTTGCTTCGTCGTTTCCATAGAACTCAAACCGGTGCCTGATAAGATTCCTCAAAGGTTCATTACCTTCCCAATTGATTCTTAATATCTGGATAAATTCAGTCAAACCCATGAATTTTTGTTCATAGACCAGTTCTTTCAGTACAAGTAGGCTGTTAGCTGTATCGGCAAACCCTCCGTAATGAATGGCCATCACATTATACTTGGGTCCTTTGTTGTCATAACCTCTCCCGTTTTCAATGCATCCCTCTACAAACATTGCAGCCAGGGGGTGGTCAAACGAATTGTAAATGCCATCAATGCTTGCGTTCAGATTGGCAATATCAGCTTCCAATCTTTTGATGTAAGCCGTGTAGAGCGATTCAAAATCAGGGTAATCAGGAATCTCAGCCGAAGATTTGATCCCCAGTATCTCGTGTAACAAAACAAGTGAGTCCATTGGTGAATACCAAAATTTTGTCTTCCCGGGGATGATCACTTCCCAACATCCATCGTTGGTGAAAGCACGGGCTTCCTCCAGTGGATAACCAAATTTCACCAGTCCCTCAATGACTACCTCTTCGTTATAGATAGAGACAATCCCACCGCCGTGGCGCTGCACCTCGGCGATCCGGTTGATTAGTTTTTCCGGTGAATTTCCGTTTAACCTGACTGCCGTCGGATAATCGCTGATATGCAACTCTTCAATGATATCCAACACCAGGTAAGTCACTTCGTTCGTCACCTCTTTCCCATTCACATCTATACCACCCAGGATGATGTTCTGATAAAATTGTGCATCCCCTGAACTTTTGGCTTCTGTGTTTCCAATCCACTCACATCCCTTGATCCAGAAATGAGCCAGAATCTCCCGGGCTTCGTCAAGGGTGAGGACTCCATTTTGCAAATCATTTTTCAGGTAATCCCCCAGCATCTCATCCAGTCGACCAATACCCGACCAGTTGCCCATCAATCGCTGAAAGGCATACATCGACCACAACGACTGAACAGCTTCTCTGAAGTTTGTAGGCGGATTTTCCGGCACATGTTGAAGTGTGGATATGACCGACTGGAAAAACAATTGCTCTTCAGGTGTCGCTTTTGTCATTGCATTCTCCAGATAGGCAATATTTCGATTATTCCACTCCTTTGCTGCATCAAGAATCAACAACATTGATTTCAACAAGTCAACGCCTGCTTCATCAAGCCCCTCTTCACCCAATCGCGTTTCAATTTTCTTTCGCAAACCGTTGTATCCGATCTTCAGAACTTGATCAAATCCCAGCGTAGTATGGCTAGTGCTATCTATGTCCAGTAAGGGGACCTTATGGAAAGTGGCTTCAAGCAGCGTGGCCGAACCAACGATGATTTCTCCCTTTTCTATGCGTATCGGTGCATTTTTGGCAATTGACATGGCTGCAAGTGCATATTTCATGTTCGGAGAAAAGCGATCCTCCTCTTTCGCTTTGAATTCCCACTTGGCACGCACCATTCGGCGCCCATGTTCCCCATGCAATGCTATCTTGGCCAACCGATGTGTGAGGTTGTTCAACCGTTTGGGCGCAACGAAGTGAGGGTTTGTATTCCAGCTTAACGGAACATGATCGATGGCATTGTTAGCACTTATTTTGCGGCTCATACCCAACATCAATGCACCCAGTCCTGCTGTTGTGGATGTTTTCAAAAAATCTCGCCGGTCGATTGATTTCATGATAATGGAACTTTTAAATTTCTTTTTTCGGTTTGTCTCACCTTTTACCCTTATCACGAAAGTGGAAAGTAAACCAGTGAAATAACACCATTTGACAAATATAGAGAGGAATCATTGGCAATGGGGTTTGAAATATGATATTTAAACCCTTAAAAATGACATTATACCGGTTTGCTATTCGCTTTGTTGTCACGGATTTGAATTCTCATCTTTGCGATCCTAATCAGGGTTGCAAATGCATAAAGATAAATTCGTGTTCTCTCAGCTGGTCGCTTTCTTGGATAGAAATAAATTCAATTATAAACATTGTTATATTATTCTCATCTTTGTTGTTTTTAATTATCTCAATTTCTTGTTCTTGTAATTTAAATAAAGTGTCAGGATAAAACAGGTAAGTTTTAAATAGCACTGTATCAATTAAATTTAGAGCAATATAAAAAACATTCTGTTTTTGGTCTATTTGATAAAACGTCTTTAAATTTCATTTTCTGGAGCAAACTCCCATTCTTTATCAAATACATCAATTATCTTCTCTGCCGTTTCAACAATAAAATCGTTAAAAGGTGTAATGAAATTTTCTTCTTGCACTGTATTTAAAAAATACCAGATTAAAAAACTAATATCTTGAGGATTAATTTCTTCTTCATAATACTGATACAAATTATAAAATGGTAGTTGCTTTCTATATAATCTTTGATGAGTTCTCACGAAAGAATTCCATATGTTCGTTTCTGAAATCAAGTCTTCGAAATATGATGTTAGAAAGCAAGACAACAAGCTAATATGTTCATTATACAAATATCTCTGTAGAAAGAACGATTGTTTATCGGTTGTAATAACCTTCAATATTAGCCCTCAAATAAACCGAGCAGTAAAAAATAAAAGTTTTTTTTATAACTGCTATGGAAAAGAGAAAAAATGTTACATCAAAAATCAAGGCTGAAATAGTTTTATCCTTGTTGCGTAGAGAAGATATTGAGCTTATTAGCCGTAAATACGGCGTAACTCTGTCGGATATCAATCATTGGCGTGATCAATTTATTTAGAGTGGTATAGAAGGGTTTAAGCGTAAACCGGACGATTCAAAGCTGAATGCTGCCGAGCGTAAGATTGGGCAATTGCAGATGGAGCTTGAACTCACAAAAAAAAAGAACGAATTAACAGCAAAGCTAAAAAGGAAATGATTGCCATGCTGATAAAGGATCGCTATTCATTAACGGGCAAACCTTATCCAAAACGTCTGATATTTAAAGTTGTTGGTTACAGTAGTAGCACTTGGTATTAAAACCCAACTCCCAAAACCGGCAAGCGTGAGCATGAGGGTACCATTATCATCGATTCACCTAATTTAATGTGGCTACCGATGGAAAAAAGTTTTTTGTATTGATGGATTGGGGAGGTATTGTTTTTTTGGTGTGATCGATCACTTTAACGTATCCCGTCGGCTATGAGCGTGTTGCAGGAATGGGTAAAAATTAGCATATCCCTCTCCGGTCCACCTCCTATGGTTTATTCTCTGCTTCAACCGGCACATTGAATCAATGGCGGTATGACAATAT
>JAAYLC010000214.1 GCA_012522045.1 Bacteroidota bacterium | reverse complement strand
TTTGAATTAAAAAAGAAATTTGGAGCAATACCAACTTTTGAACTTTTTAAATAGTTATAATATTCTTTTGTATTAAGATCTTTATCGTAAACTTCATTACAACCAAACAATTCAAAGTTAGGCAATTTTAAACCTCTTGGATTCATAAAATGAATTGATGGTTCAGCACCATTTTCTGAATATAATCTATTTACAAATTTAATTAAATTATTGAAATTTTCTCGGTATAATGGCAGCGATGATAATCTGTGATTAAAAACTATGCCATTTGACTTATCTTTTCGTGTGCCAACAATTAAGTTCATATCAAAAGGTGGTGGAATTTTGGCGCATTTTCTAACAATCATTCTTATATCATCATAAGAATTAACAGTATTTTCAACATTATCTATAAACTGATTAGCAGAATAGTTACTGTTAAAAAATAAATGATCTGCGGTAAATGCAGCTTCTAGTTGTCTCCACCAGTATGATATTTCTTTATCAACTTTTGGATCAAGTGGACCATCAATCCAGTGGTAATATGTAACGATTTATGTGTTTAACTTTCATTCATAAAGAATTGTTTTTAAAGAACGTACATGCGTTGGGTCATTTTCCCAAATAACATCAGGATTAAATTGTTTAATTATACTTTTAAATGCATCATAATTGAAATCATAACGTGTCCCAAAAACTGAGGTTGTAAAATGATATTTAATTGGTAGAATTTCATATTTGTTAAAAAAACCTAAAACATCAGATTCATCAGATTTAACCATTGCGGTTGGGTATAGATAGCCTATATCTAATGTATCACCATAAAGATCTTTTAAACCAGCAATTACGTTTGAAGAAAAATTCCAATTACTATCACACGCTACATGAAATTCATCATCTTTAACACACGATAGTTGCGGTATCCATAATATTCTCATTACATATAATACCTCACTTTCTTTTTTCTCATTTCTCTTTCATGTTCTTCTTTCTTTTCATTTTGTTCTTCTGCATATTTTCTTAATGCTTTAGAGCGTTCTTCATCGCTATGATAATCATCTTCATATGCTGATTTCCATTTAGCAAATCCACCCATTTTCGTATCCATCCTTTACAAATATATTTGCTGATTACATTTTGTATATTGGTAATATAGATTATTAATTGATCTATAACGATTACACTGAAGACATTCTGGTGATTTAGGCAAATAATTAAATTGATGTTCAAAACAATTTAAATATGTATCGGTATAAATATTACCACTTGAAAATTCATTTTGTTTTCCATATTCACCATTATCGTTCAATAAATGGCAGCATGGATATACATCACCATTAGCATCAACTACAGCATGTATTTTATGAATTATGCATATAGGAGCAAGTGGTTCTTGGTGACGACTTAAATTAAATAAATTAGTTTTAACTGGTTCAATTTCTATCAATTCACCATTAATAATTTCTTTGACTTGTTTAATCTGAGCGCCAATCATTAACCAATTGTTTTCGTCTAACTTTAAATTTTCCCAAGTATGTACTGGATAGAAGTTTATATCAACACCAATATTTTGCGCTAAGAAGAATATTTCTTTAACCCACGTAGCATTGCTTTTAGAAACTGTACAATTAATTCTTAGCCTTTGATTTGAATTTAAATTATTTTTTAAATATTTAAGATTATTAATAACTAAATCAAACGCATCAACACCACGAATTTGTTCAAACATTTGCTTGTTATGACCATCTAAAGAAACCTGAATTGAATTTGCAATTTTTAAAAGATGTTCAACTTTAGCTTTGTCTACAACTAACGAAGTAAGAACATTTACTTTCAAAGTGTCAGGAATTTTAATATCTTTAAACTTGCTATAAAGCAGTGGTTCACCACCGCTAAATGTAATAGTTTCACAATCATGATCAGCTAAATTCCAAAGAACATTATTTATGCTTTTTAAATCTAATTCAATCTGTGGCCATTCATATTTTCTGCATGATTTACATTTACTAGAACATTTGTTAGTAAGATTAATTTGAACAGATAATTTTTTATTTGTTTTTTCAGCAAGTTTTAAGTATGGTATTATTTTATGATTTGACTTAAATATTTCTTGCAATTTATCCATCAATTTCACTCCTATAAACTATTTTTAATCCATTTATATATTTTTTCATTTTCATTTAAGTTTGCTTTCAATTTATCAATTTTGCATAACATAAAGAAATAATCAAATTCTTTACAATATCTAGACATATCTTTACCATTACGTTCATTTATATTCTCAATTGAATCAGTCATGTAAAGCAGTTTTACATTCATTACAGCCAGTTCTCTGTCAATATCCCACATTTTATAATTAGAATAATTTCGATTAATGTTTCCATAAACCCATTCTGTAGCATGGAATCGGTCTACGATAATGTTTTCTTTAAGTGTTTTTAAAAGATTTAATTGTGATATTGCCATAAAATATGTTACGTATTCTATTAACTCTGGCTTTATTTTATTGAATTGACGATCCCTAAAGTAAGTGAACCCAAAATCTTGTTCAATTTGCTTCGCAATTGTTGTTTTTCCTGCTTTGTTCGGGCCCTCCAAAATTAGGATCAATTTAATTACCTCCAAAACATGTTATTTATTCCTGATACTCACAACTGTTTTAGCATCTTCCATTATTTTATCTTTAATATTTTTCCTTACACCTTTCCAAAATAAAAAGTTAAAAATTAAAAGTAGCAAAACAACTAACCATTTAAAATAGCTAAATGATGACGAAACAACATCAGAAACTATAACAATTAGAAACAAAACTGTGTATTCGAAAAATGCTACAAAATCTAAAACGTTAAAATCATATTTTTGTAAATTTGATTTATTCATTTTATAATTCTCCTTTTACCTTATATATATTATTATATTTATTATATAGGGAAGTCACCCTTCGGACAAATGCAATACTTTGTGAAATAGACAGAGCCATACTAATTTGTTTAAATGATCCAAGCCTTCCAACTGAGATTACACCATAATGTTCTTTTAGTTCATTTGCATATTTTTGATGTAGGAAAATATTCCACTTAGATCTTATCGGATAAAGCCTATCACCACTTTCTGATATCATTTCCATCATTACAACGCTATTTGTACCTTTATGTAAACGTTTATAATCAACGCCATTAATAAAAGGAATATCTTTTATGCAGAATTTAACGGTCGGTGTTGGCCAGTTTGTATCACATGAAAGAAATGTAAAAGAGGATTTGTGGTATGGAATAATAGTGTGTCTGTAATTTAATAATGAATCTGGAGAAGCAGTCGAAACAATTAAATCAAATTGCTCACGAATTTTAATTAAAAACTTTTGCCCAATTTCATGATTAAATGTAACAATTATTCTACTATGATTTAACATTTTTTCTATCATTCTAGTAAAACCGTGTTTTGGAAAACCAATAAAAGTATCTTTATAAAAATAATTTTTATGATCGTCCTCGTCAACATTAATGCCATCAAATAGCTCTGGCAATACATTGCATAATTCTCTACCATGAAATTTCGCATCATAATCCTTAACGAATGTTTTATACAATCTATTTCCAATACATTTTAGAGCCTTTGTTTCATAATTATGCAAATTTAATTCATAGCCATGATTTTCTTTAAGAACACCACCAGCGGCTATTTCTTTCTTCATTGACCTAATCGAATTACAAACCTTAATAATTGACTCTCTATTAATTGGATATGGGAGCCATCCTTTCCTAGTTAAAGCTTGTACCTTATATTTGATTGGAATAAAGTTGCCAAATTTGTTAGCAAAATTCCAAATATCTTCATAGTCAGTATGAAATATATGAGGCCCATAATGCGACACCATTGTACCACTTAAATCATAATCATATGCTAATCCACCTGGATAAGAAGCCTTTTCGTATACTTCTACATTATGCCCATTAACTGCAAATAATCTAGCTATTGTTGCTCCAGTTAAACCTGCTCCAATTATAGCTATTTTCATTTAAGTACCCCCTGAATATGCTTTGCATATTCCTTTGAATTAAGGCCGTTAACAATAAACTCTTTTGGATTTTTTACACCAACATAATCAAGATCGTCAAGATTTACTTTTGCTCCTAGTGCTTCAAAATTACAGAACGCATGATTGCCAAGCAAAACAATACGTTTTGGCTTAAGTGTTTCAATTTCGTATTTTAAATATCTACTGCATTTTTCTACTTCTTTAAAAGAAGACTTCCTACATTCAGGTGTATTGCATTTCAAGAGATTAGTAAACCAACACTCTGTATAAATTCCTAACCTAACTAGAGCTTTTCTTAGCAAAGTTGCACTTAGCCCATAAGACCACGCACGATCATTGCCATTTTGATTTTTTGGTAATAACGATACATCACCAATTATCATGTATTTAGGTCTTAGATTTCCTGTTGGTAAAACAGATCTATGGGTCACAGTATCACATTTTCTGCAACCCATAGATGACCATAATTCTTCAGTGAGGTGGTTTTTTGGCATTGTATCATAGCAAAATGGAAGTGTAGTTAGTGCTAAAAACTTCCTAATGTCACTAGAATTATCTTTAATAATACTTATAATATAATCATTAACAAAATTATCTTCTATTTCCCTGAGTGAATCCTGGTGATTCCAAGAAAGTTTAGATGATAATTGAATTAAAGTTTTAAGTGATATATTTTTCTTCATTTGCCACCTCAGAATGATATTTTATCTCGTTTTACCATCGAAAGGATATTTAACCCAATCTCTTGAAAATACCTGGTTTGCTGTTTCAGTAACTATTTCATTATAATCAAGTTTCATAATATTACATAAACTGGTAGCAAAAATAGTTATATCTCCAATAGCATCTTTTGCTTCGCTTATGTGTAAATCAAAATCTCCACGGATACCTTGCGAAATTTTTAGTATTGCATGACATAATTCTCCTACTTCTTCTGCAAGACCAAGAGCGGCTTGCTCAGGTGTATTATTAGGGAAATTATGTTGTAACCAAGCTTTATTTTTTGTTTGAAGATCTTTAAAGTTCATTTATCTTTCCCACCTATTCGCCGAATATTCAGTCCAATGCTTACCTTTTCTTCCCAGACTTAGACGAAGATTTCTTTTTCTTCGGAGGCTCATCTCCTTCTTCATCTTCATCATCGGAATCATCGTCGTCATCATCTTCCGAATCTTCCTCATCATCTTCTTCGTCATCCCAAGGAAGGCTATCATCATCTTCATCATCGTCGTCTTCATCTTCTTCAACTTTTTTCTTAGAAGATTTCTTTTCAGATTTAGAAGATGTTTTTTTCTTTGGAGCCTCATCTTCTTCATCGCTATCTTCATCATCATATTCTTCGTCTTTAAAAGTTTTGAAAATAAGAGCGAGCATATCTTTTTTAGACCACGTTTTTATTTTGTCTCCAAACTTAAACTTTTTTGGATCCATTGGCACAATTGCATATGTTGTATCAGTTCCAGTGCCAGCTCTCGAAATAATGAAATCCCTATCCATAATCGTGTTGTAAGCTTCATACATTGCGATTAAATTAGGAATTGGTGAACTTCTATTTGCTTTAAACATAAACAATTCTTGTTTTTTGTTATCATAATTATAAACCGGCCATGCAAAATTATCTCTTACATTTCCAGTATTGTCATCATGGCGCGGGCATTCTTTGCCAATAATTTCTTTGCAAGGAACACTATAGCCACCATCACCCCATTTATCATGGAATGGGACTTTAATAGCGTCTTCCATATCTTTTAAGAACCTTACACGATTTCTATTTTTATCTTTTAGACGAAAGATGTTTTTAAAATTACCACCACCGTTCTTAATCCTATTACGCATTTCGTCTAAAATTGATGATGTTTCTTTTGCCATAAATAAACCTCCTATAAAATTTTGAAATATAATATGTAATTACTTTTGAAACATGCACTTTATTCACTAAAATTTCATTGTTGATTTTACATAAGACTGCCAAAATATTTCTGAATCCATCTCATCTGGGTCCTTAATATCATTTGGAAATCTAAATCTTATCACCTTCTTTTTAAATATACTTTTTAGGTAATCATACCCTTTTTCGCCAGCTTCATCATTATCAGTAGCACATAATATTTTTTTTGAATATTTATCTAATAATTCAGCTTGATACTCAGAACACTTCCAACCTAAAAGTGCTGCAACATTTTTAAAACCATGTTGATGTACTTTCATTCTATCCAGTGAACCTTCAACAACCATAACTAAACCTTTTTCAAGATCACCAAATAAAGTATTTTTCTTAGAAAAACCATCATTATAAAGGTATTTTGGCTCTTCATGATCTGCACGTCTGCATACATAACCTTTGAAAATACCTTGCTCTTTAAGTGGTATAATTGTTGGATAATTTGAACTAGGATTAATTCTTACATCAAATTGTCTTAGGGTTCTTTTTTTAAAGCCACGCTTAAACATATAATTTTTTTGGATTGTATCCCATGGAGTTTTTGGGAGCGAGTAGAAAAAACATTTTGCATCTTCGAGGAGTTCTTCCGATGGCTTTTCATATGTTTCAAGAATCTTTATTTCGCCACGGCCTTTATATTTCTTTGTTATCTTTGAAATAATAAAAGCAGCATGTAACGAATCAACATTTTCTATTGCAGCAACCAAATCGTAAATATTACCAGATTTTGAACACCCAAAACAGTTAAAGTTGCCATCTTTTAAGCTAACATACATGCTAGGAATACTTTCATTATGAAATGGGCACACTACCTTAATAGCAACTTCATTAGCTAGTCTAGCACCTTCAAGCAATTTGTAATTGTCAAGCACTTCTAGGACATTCATTTAGTCACCTCATAATTTATAAAACATAATACCCATATAATAATAAATACATTTCATATATTGTTTTTATTCAAGCAAAATAAAAAGCCCAGGTTTGGCACCTGAGCTTCAAAAAATATTCATTAATACTATCCATTTCATAATAAAAATAAAATCACCTGGCGATACTTCTAAATCACCAAGCGATCTTATTTGAAGCATCCATAATACTTACCTTTCCAATTTGTTATTTTATTTTATATTTTTATCAACTTGCTGTTCTTTTGCAACCCTTTGAATAACTAATCTAATTGATGACCTTAACGAAGCAGATTTCTTTAATATCTTAAAAGGAATCAATCCCTGTTTATATATTTTATCAACTAAACCATTGTCAATTGAAATCTTAAGAATCTTGCGATATACTTCTTTCGGTAAATTTGCTTTTAAGAAATCTTTATTGTAAACAACAGAAGACCCATCAATTAATTGCGCTTTTAGTACTTTGTTTTGGCCATCGTCTACAACAAACTTATCAGTCTCTAACTTAGGAAATATTGTTTTGAGTTTTTCTCTAAGTTCATTTGCTTTGCCTTGATACTTCTTTGCTTTCACTTCGAATCTTTCTATCTCCAAAGCGATCTCTTTTGCGAGATTTGGAACTTTCACCATCTACACCCCATTTTTCAATTGTTTGTTCTACCTCGGAGAGTAAATTGCAGATTTCATCAAGACCTTCCTTAGGAAGTCTACCATCAGCAAATTCTTTTGACACCCTAGCTTTCATTTCATTAATCAAAAGTGGTGCCCTTTCTCCAAGCCTTTTCAATTTACATTCCTCCATTATCAATTAGTTTTTCAAGTTCAACAATCTGAGTTCTGATCTTGTTGTATCTACTATCGGGAATCTCACCAGTATCTTTATTTGCAAAAGACAATTCTGCAAAAATAACAGAAACAATATTTGCAAATAAATGAACTTTGGCACCGTTATTAAATTTTGCTTGTATGTAATTCATTTCCGCGATAATAGACGCTTTATTCATGACTATCACCACCTTGCAAATGTATTACATAAGACATTATAAACTAATTTACAAAAATTGTAAACAGTTTTTTCAAAGTTTTTGCATATTTTTCTTAAAAAAGAATGGGCATTGCTGCCCTTATTTTTGTTTTGTGAATTTAACCCAGTTACTTATTCGATTACCATTTTCATCTATTTTATAAGTTACTACTTCACTTGTTCTATAACGATAGTCTTTTCTGCGATCTACATTCTTGAACTTTGGATTTGCACTTTTTTGTTTAACATAACGCCTTGTCGATTTAACTACTTTGTTTTTTTCATTAACTTCCTCATACAACACACTTACGGCATCGTTTTGGTCATCAAATTCTACTTCTAATTTTAACTTTTTAATTTTTTCTTTTTCCATAAGTTCTCCTCTCTTTTATTAATTACTTCTGATATTGCATTTTTATTCACTTAGACCAAACTTTATCTAAACCTATTATATCATAGTGCAGTGCAGTTGTAAACACATTTTACGCATAAAAATAGTCAGAAATTTTATTCTGACTAAAAATATTTACGTTATTTACTTTTAATTTGTTTTCCATTTTATCTTCTCCCTGCCTGAAAAAATCTACCCCTATCATTCTCTAGATTTTCAAACTCTTCCCGATCTTCTTCGGGCCATTTAAAGCGCGGATGAACCCTGGATATCATGGTTCTAATTTGCCCGGTTCCACACATGACCTTATCAGCTTCATCTGCCATTCTTTCAACATTGTATATATACAAATAGATGGTTCTAAGAGTCTTTTCTAATTCCTCAATTCTTGCCTTTTCGTCCACAGTTTCTCCTTTCGTTACACCAAAAACCGGATTACTCCGGCTTGGTTAAATCCTTCGAACATTCGGGCATTCGGTAATCGCGTTGCCGTTGTGATCTTGATAGCTGTTTATTTTGCCGTTGACAAACAATAGTTTGGTTCCGCAGTTTGGACAAAGCTTTAACACTCCGATTCCTCCTTTCCCTCAAAAACCGGCTAGGCCGGTCTGGTTATTTTAATTCCTCAGTTAACATAGCAATTTCCTTTGCTTTTTCAATCAAGGGCAGTAGATATTCCAGGGAGCATTTTTCCAACCCCTCAGCGGTTTCGAGTCGATTATTTATGTAGTTTGCCGCTCCGGATAGGTTTACTTTCAGTTCTACAAGATCGGATTTTAGCATCCTTTATTCCCTCCCGTTTCGTCCTATTTCAAGGACTCATCATAGCCGTATCCGGCGACGGGTCGGCGCGCTGGCCGGGTTAGGATTCATTACCTTGCTGCAAATCCCATTCAGTTAAGCGTTTATGTTCCGCAGGAGCACCATGCATTAGTAAGTCTTTATACACCGAAGCGCGGGCGATATGATATTTCCAATTTGAATATTCAGTATCTTTTGTTCCTTGGTCGTTAGATATTAGCCAGTTGTTGAAATACTCAAAAGCTAGTGTTTTTTCAAATTTATACTCCTCTAATAGTTCGTTTGCCAAAACCAACGGTAACGGATTAATTTTTAATTCTTCTCTTACGAGATTTTTAACTGATAACATTTCTTCCGCTCCTTTCAGTCATTTGCTTAAATGTTCTTTTGTGAGGGCTTTAATTAATTTTTGTTCCATTAAGCTCCGTTTTTTAGTTAATTTAATACCGCGCCGTTGACACTCATATTCGATATCACCTAAGTTTAAAAAACAAATAGCTTCTCGCGCTTTTTCTAATGCCTGCTCTTGTGTCATTGGGTCACCTCCATTGCTTTAATTTGTTCGTATGTATAACCATACTTACCATGAACGATTTTGCCGGCTCGAATGTCTTGAATAAATTGCTCGGCGTTTTTTCGGTTTTCTTGCAATGAGGTTAAAGCATAATTCCAGTTCCAGATTGAAATGCTGTTCCAAGCATTCCGGTAATTTTTAGCGGAGGTTAATTTATCAGTTATTCTTGCATAGGCGTGATATCCTCCAGTATGATAAGACATATAGTTGTAATAACAACCACTGTTGATTTCTTTGTTGTCAATCATTTGTTTAATAATAGGGTCTGTTTCTTTTCTGTATTTTGCGAGTTCTTCATGTATTTGTTCAAAGAGTTTCATTTTTTTACTGGTTCTCATTTCCCTTACCTCCAACGTTTTGCTTTTCTTAATTCTATTATAACACGCTGGTGTTAATTGTAAATAGGCTAAGACAAAAAATATTATATTTTGCAAAAAAATAGGCTAGAAACTAAGTTCTAACCTAAAATCTAAATATATAACCTAAACCATATTCTTTGCCATCATTATAATCAAAACCAACATCAATTAACAATTCGTTCTTTTTAAGAGGTATTGATACCAAGCCATTAATACTTTTATTTGTTGCCAATAATCCAAGACCAATACCATTTTTTTGCTCTGGAACCTTAATGTTTAAATCAAAACTAGAAGACTGACTAAACACTAACTTACCTTTATCAAATTTATACTCTTCAATAAACTCTGGTGTTATCTCAAACGATTTATCATTTAGTTTGACATTAATTGTTTGCTTTGCAACATTTAACTCAACATCAGTGTTTTCTTCAGACTTTTTTTCAACGTAAACTACTTCTGTCTTAATAGTTTCTTTACCATCCAGTGTCACTACTTTAACTTCAGGGACCTTAACTATAACTTCTTTAGGATATATATATCGCCCAATAAAAATCCCTAGGATTAACACCAGGATGATTATAAAAGCAAATGAATATTTACTTAGTTTCTCTTTTAACACTTTCGACATTTTCTAAAGTTTTCCTCCTTTCACTAGCACTATGTGCCCACGAAGCGCATGCAACAATTGCACCAATAATACCGGCTAAAGACACCCAAAAATATTGTGATTCAAATTTTTTTAGCACAGCAAGAAACATTAATGCTACAATCATCCACACCATCACTATTGCATTAATTATAATTAATCTAGAATGAAGCGAGCCATTGCGCATCCTGTCTTTCACGATAATGCACTCCTTAATCTGTTTCTAAATTCTACCCATCGCGGATCAACTTCTTTTATTTTTAAATTAACAAAAGGAGATGGGCATATTTTATTTGTTAAATCATAATGACGTAAATCATATTTATCTAATCCTGGCATATAAATTTTTACAAATTCAATTGCATTATCAAGAACTTTATCCCAATTATTCATATCATTCATGCATAGCTCAATATTCCAAGTATAAGAATTATTCATATTATTAAAAAGTGTATAAGCAAGCTTCCTTTGACCTTTATATCCTTCAATATTAGGAGTATGTATTTGATATGGCATTTGCCGATCACCACAACCCCAAACTACCTCATCCAATGGTGCTGTTATTGTTGCAGAATCTTTGTCAATATAAACATGTGCTCCACCAAACACAAAAGGTTTACCATTAACTTCAAAAATATCATATCGATTTGTTTTAGAATTCCAAATCTTTTTAAATTTTCTACCCATATATTTTTCATGCATTTCGTCAGTTGCACTTAAATTAAAATTAGCAGTACCATGCCATATTCTAGCTATAACTCTTTTTAATTTTATTCCAGGTCTATTTGGATGGCCTAATTCAATAAATTTTTCATTTATAACCATTTGAACCTCCAAGTCATTCTTTGTCAATAAGATATTCTTCTAAACTTTTCCTTGTTTTAGTGACTTCACCATTGGCTCCAAGTTGTTCTAAACCATTAAGTGAAGCAAAAAGTGCACGAAAAATAAAACGACTTTCAATCTTTTGTTCTCTTACATCTTTCCTTATATCATCAAACGATTTCACTATTTTGTATAAACTTACTAAAACTGCAAAAATTGGCACAAATTTAAGAAATATGTCAAGTGCTTTTTCCAAACAAATCCCTCCAAATAAAATTTGAATTCAATATGCTAAAAATATAACTTCAAAATCATTTTTCAATATAAATCACCGCCCTTTTAAAATTGACTAAAGTATTTAAAAGAGGCATCCGATATAAATAATGCCTCATTTCCATCACCAAATGTTAGTGAGGTACAAAAGCCGCGCATATCCTGCCCAAGGGTGCGCGGCCTCAATTTTTTTAAATAAAAAGAGCCTTGCGGTTCAGTGAGAAAATATTCCATTTGTATCGCTTATCCAAAAGCAAAACGTTGTACCTAAAGAACCCTGTGATAAAAAGCAAAGTTTAACATATTTGCCTTCAGATGTCTTTATGATTGATTTACTTACGTTATCGTAATAGGCTGCCCAATATTCCTGATTAAAATCTAATATCCTATAATTACCGCCAGGCGCAGCCGTAACAGTAGACAAAACAGTATCATAATGTAAGGCCTGATAACCATAAAGGGCCTTAAAATTAGCTCCACCAAAAAGTATATCAACTGCAGGATTGGTTCCATCAGGATAAACCGTCATTGTATCTAAATCAACATATGTTAAACCGTTAATCGTATATGCCCAATATACATGGACCGAAATTGTAAGAGAATATTCATTATATCTAGCTATAACTGGTAAAACCCCTGTTTTTTTAGGCATAAAAATATCAATTTCATTATTAGGACCAGCAACACTCATAATACCATTAGTAGAATCAACAGCATAATTTGATCGTACTGGAATCCCGTTGAGATAAGTATAAACGGCAATACCCATAACAGTCTCATTTATACCATAACTAACAGCCGCAAACGGCGGGACGATTAATCCACTATAAACTGGTTGGGGTGGATCTTCTTCGGCACCCATAACAATAAAATTAAACGCTGAAACGCTATTAGCCGTAGTACCCCATTTATAGGTATATTCCGGATCTTTTTTGCTACCGCTGCTGCAACCAAGAACCGAAAAAATTAAGATTAGTATTAAAAATACCAAAAATATTTTTTTCATTGCCAATCGCTCTCCTTTCACATAATATTATATCATATATTACAATATTGTCAATTTAAGGGAGGAACAGGCCAAATTGGATTATTTGGATCGCAGATAGCTGGAAAATCTCTAAGTTGTTGGCGGTATACCGCCCAAGCTGTTTTTTGTTCAATGGTCAATGCAGTATCTGGTAGTTGAGTCCAATCTGATTCAGCTAGAAGCTGATTACGCCGTTTTCTAATCTCCGGCATTGTGTCGGGTTTCAGTGGCGGGATTGCTCTTCCCTCAACCGGATCCCAAAGCCAACCTTCCTCCGGCTGTGGATCAAAATTAGTGATATCTATAATTTGTATGTTCGGGGCAAACTGTGGCTGCGTTTCAAATTCAAAAATCCAATGTACTTTGCCATTAAGTATTTGAGCAAATCGCATCAAAACACCTCCTACCATTCAATCAGGACAAAACCAGGCGAACCTTTTCCTCCTGCGTGTCCATTACCGCTACTGGTACCATAACCACCACCGCCGCCACCACCGTAACCGCCACCGGAGCTACCAGCGTACTGGGAATGTGTTGCCCCTGCTCCGCCAACTCCAAACACACACCCGCCGCCATGACCTCCATATGTACCCATATTACCAGCCCCATTGCTTCCCCCGGAGCCTCCCGCGATTCCCCCGATAACGCTCCCTGCTTGACCACCGCCACCACCTGAAACAGATACAAAACCCCCAAATGACGATATACCTCCAGCACCACCGCTATTATTGGCCGTTCCTCCGTTACCACCTACCCCCACGTTTATAGATATATTATCCCCTGGTGTTACTGCTACTTCTGCCTTTACTACCGCACCAGCACCTCCGCCACCACTACCACCAGTGGTACTCGTACCGCCGCCCCCGCCTCCACCGCCACCGCAGCAAGTGATATAAAGAACATCGGCAGGAGCTGTAAATTGGTATTGGCCGGAAGCATCAAATAATATTGCTCCATGCGGAGGTAAAGCTTCGTAAGTTACAAATTTATTATCCGCTTCATTTTTCGTATATACCATACTCAAAGGAGCCAATCCAAAAAAAGCTTCACTCAATTTTCCCCGTACAATCCATGCTGTGTTTTGGGCATTTCGCTGTTTCCATAGATCCTCCGCCAAGTGCCCCCAATTTAAAAATGGTCGTGGGTTAACTGGCTCTACATCGCCATAATACCACTCAAACCGGTTATTAAGCTCTTGTATCCCAGCCAAAACCCCCATATCTGTTGTAAACTCGCCTGCCATTATATCAACTCCTCTCTAATATCAATGTATCAATATCCTTTTGCAGTCCCGCCGATTTTGCCAGCGATCTGCGTATCTCCGTCCCAAAGCCTGATATCAAAATACCAACACCCATCAACATCTTTCTGTATCGCATTGCCGACAATCTCATGGGTACAATATTTTCCTGTGCTGGCGTAACTAAACAATTGCGGCATCGGCTCATTAAAAAAACGGTGATTGAGATATATCCTCGTTGTACCGGTATCTGCTACATTTACAAAATCAATTGTCTCTGTTACTGCCGTTACATCAATCCTGACTGTTACACCTCTGATATTGACATTCGTACGGACATCAATAGATCTCGGTTTTAACTTTGGCTGGACAAGCCGGCCATTGAACTGGTGATTAACTAACGGTTGCCACTCGCTCCAGTTTACACCATCCCAACTGGTTCGGTAGTCGACGTCAAGATAATTTTTGTCGGAGGCATCGTACTCGGCAAAAACAGAAAGGAAAGTCTCCACGTAATTCGTAGGGATAATTGTTTCGCCCAGGTCTACTACACCAAGGACAACTTCTGCATCATCGCACAAGTGTATGTCAATGTCAAACATCTGGCCGAAAAACTCAAGGTCGCCAAGTTTTTCAACAGAATCGATTTGCCATCCGGTTTTATCCCAAAACATGCAAGTTGGTATCCAGTTACGGCCGTCTTGATGCTCCTCGTGAATCGTAAATTTGTTACTAATCGGATAAATAGCAGCAACAAAAGAAACTGCATTGTCCGAGTAGTTTCCAGAATTGTCGATTGCTTTAGCCCAAAATGTCTGCGTGCCGGCCTGGGTGACATCGACGGTTGTCTGATTATCCTTAAACTGTTTTAAATAAGATGACGTTTCCCAGCTTAGGTCACCAACCCTAAGTTCGAATTTGTTGAGATCAGGGTCGTCAGGCGGTATTACTGTTACTTTGAGTATATTTTCTTGTTGTATTACTGTTAAACTTTTTACGTCGCTCGGCGGCGTGTCTTTCCCCTCAATCAAAACCGGCTGCGATGTTACCCCGGCGGAATAAATTAGCTCTTTAAATACCACGACACGGATCAAATATTCGACTCCGGTATTAACGTTGGTAATGATAGCCTTGGTGTCGATTGTGTCAACGCCTAAAAACCACGTCAATCCGCCATCCTCGGAATAATAGACCAAAAACCGATCTGCCGCTTTTCCGACAGGCAAAATCCAGGAGGCATTGATTTGACTTACTAGTGTTCCATCAAGCTGTAAAAATGTTTCCTCTTTCGCCGCCAAACTTTCAACCTCAAAAATCGGCTCCAAACTACTGTAATTAATTTCAGGTGGATCGGTAGCCCCAGTAAATTCAACATAGTTTACACCTAAAAGGCTATAAATTTGATCAGAATGTCGAGTAAACCCAGTGATTCTATAAGGTTTAGAATGAATTGGAACATTATCCACAACTTCACCAAAATTAAAGAAATCATATTCATGTGGCATAGTCCAAGCAAACCGTACAGAATCAATATCTTCCGGACATTCTGGGACTTCAATTAGTGTAGTATTTGAATCTACCACATAAATAGTACTGGTAATATACTGAAGTACATCTTCACCATCGTGGTATAAAACAACCAATTCCCCAGCAATAAGCTTTTCTGTTTGGTCTCCCGCAACTGAAAATAGACCAGGGCTTTCATAATCTGCTGGAAGTACATCATTATCAAATCCTTCCGTTAATGTTATTTCTGTATGTTCTCCCTCTACACAAACAACTTCCCGGCTAATTTGCGTATCGTCTTCAAGTATAAATTTAATTTTATATATTTTACCGGTTTCCATGGTAACAGATTTGTTTAGAATAACTGTAGTTCCATTAACGGATACAACCCTACCACCTTTACCCCAATCAGGTACACTATGTTGGATAGCAATAATATCACCTAATTGGGTGTCAATTGCAGTTATATTTTCCACTATGGAAACTGAATTATTAATAGTTCGATTCAGAAACAATCTGTATTTCCCATGTTGCCAAGCTAGAGTTCTTGAAGTACATCCCGGAAGTTCTATTTTTGTAACTTTAGCATTCATTTGATTGCTATTAAGCCCATCGGCGGGTACAACTACAGAAGTCCAAGCATAATCCAAATTAGCATCACGATATTGTATTTCTAATGCTGTAGCTCTTTCAGTTTTATCTACCCATTTTTCACTAAAAGAACCCCGACCAATAGTTTCAACATTGTAAACTCTTGTTGGAACTATATCACCATTTCCATCAACTTCTGCCGGACCATCAAAATAACACCCAATTCTAGTGCCATGTGGGCGAACTCTTCCACGACCAATTTCTTCAATATATTGTAAAGCCTCTTCAACTGTCATATCTTTAGTATCTAGGTATATATTACAGGTAATTCCATTTGTAGTACAGAAATCAGCCCATTTTTTAAAATCATTATATCTCATTTTATTAGCAGTGACCCCACGCACTATATATTCAAACGTTCCAAGAGCATTTGGATCTTCAAATTTATAGACCCTATGATTTAACCAATACGACTGCCAACCTGGATTATTAGCTGGTTTTAGTTGGTAAGTTCCTTCACCATATGGGGCAGTTACTGGATCATTTGGTACATAAACAAGTACGTTAGAGCGCTGTAAATCAAATGTAACCAGTAAATCGTTCCCTGAAATTTGCTCACTTGCTAAAGCCTGAATTGAAATAAGAATTTCATTCGGATGTATAAAATCATCGTAAACAACATGAGATAGCTTAGACCAATAAATAGTATGAACGTCCTCGTCGCCATAGGCATATTTGTAGACACACCGACATCTAACATCGTATTGGCCGACGGTTCCAGCATTAATTTGGTATCGTCGGTAAACGGCGGATGTATATTTTCCGGCGATTGAGCAATAGCTCACTCTTTTTTCGATCTCGCGAATATCGCTAGAAACGTAAGTGTCAACCTCATACCAAAGCCGACCAATATGGTCAACGCCAGTCTCGAGGACTCTAGTTAATATCAGTTCTCCATTTACAACTAAATATATTGATTCTCCCACAGATAAGGGAAAATCGTTCTGCCCTGGTTCAATGCGATAATGACTATACTTTCGAGCTAAATAACGTTGTCCCCCGTAATATCTATTCCATGTGTCCGTTCCGGTTTGTCTATATTCAATTTCGATATGTACTTCGTTTTCCCACCGCCTTGTACCTTTGTATTCTTGATCATATAAAGCGGGCATTGTAAAAGTTAATTCGAGTCCCGAACCAACGTTACTTAACGTCGTAAAAGTATGCCATTCGTTGTCGTATTTCAGTTCAACCCCAATTTGCTGATCGAGCCGCGTATTTTCAAAATTAGGTATTACACTTTGATTATTTAATCCAGCCCGTTTATAAACCGTTACACCCCTAAAATTATTTATAGGATTACCATTTATTTTAATGTTAGTTATACCAGTGCAATTATTATCCTCACCATTACCAGTATAATCACACGGACCTTCACCGGCTGAAATTAAAAGATTATAATATTGTTTTGTTCCATCCGTTATTACATGTTTAGCTATTGGAATTCCCGCACAACGCTCTTTTCCTAAAATAATAGGAAGTGGTTGTCCTTGCCCAATAAGTGGTTGAATTCCGTCCCAACTATACGTCGGAGAAGCAGCTTTTTGTTTTTTAGGTCCGGGATTAATATGAGAAGCTAAAGCACTTCCCGCATACATTACAGTAGCAGCGGCCATATACCCCCAAAATGTCCAAGTAGACGCGGCTGTAGTAGCCAATCCAGCAGCCCCCGTCATATTTGAAGCCCATGCCCCAGCTTGAGGCGCCACATACATAATAGCAATCATAACAATGGTAGAGAGAACTTTTTTACTATCACTACCACCACTACCACCTTCAATATTTGGAACAACAATTATATGTGTATTTGGGTATGGAATAAGTTCTTTAATCTCTTCAGCTGCAAAAACCTTGCCGTTATACAAAACACAAAATTCTTCCGGGTGATACCCACTTAATTTTAATAAATTATTTGCGTATACATAAGCGGATTGATTTGGAATATAAGCTTCCCGTTTTTCAAGCTTTATTTCCGGTGCTATTGGGTTTTCTACAACAGTAATTTTAATTAAGCTCATTTTTTCACCATCCCGGAATATAAAATCCTTCTGTAACCCTTAACCAGTCATCTCCACGAATTCCAAAGTACGAACTGCGACAAACCTGTTTTGCTCCCCGGTAAGCGTGAATAAACCAACCATCACCTAAATAAACCGCAACATGATTTACATGAGAGGTCTCTAATTTCATTGTAATTAGACAAGCTTCTATTGGGGATTTAACCCTTTTCCAAGTTTTAATATCACGCTTATAAGTTTCTTCAATTGTTACAAAATCAAAGGCAGAAATTCGGTAATCAGGAACTTCTACTCCATACCTAGAAAAAACTTCTTTAGCTAATGTCCAACAGTTGTAACCAGGTAAAATTCCTAATTTTTCAAAAGGCTTCCCAATTAAATCAGAAATAACAATTTTCATGTTCCTAACTTCCCTTTAAATCTGTGAGAATTTTTTCTTTGGCGACAATCTTCAATACTACCATTGCATTCCGGGTATAATGCTTTATAAGAAGCCTTTACTCCACATTCAATTCCACCATACCCAGTAGTAATAATATATTGACAAAAATCTCGACTTACTGTGTATGTATGTAATAACTGAAGACCAAATCTATCGCAACCAAGTGTAATATCACACCATAAATCTCCACGACTAGAATCTTTAATTTTAAAATATTCAATTTGCATAGGAGGTTCACTCAACAATTTTGTGTTAATAACCCTAACAATTACTTCGGTACCTCCACCACCTTCAACCAGAGCCAAAGCAGCACCAACTTGTTTATTTACATTAGATATTTGTAATGTTATTGTTGGAAACTCTTTATCATTATAATTAACTGAACCAAGCCGTATCGGGACACCTATCCAAACATAACCGCCCCATTCATGGTCTATAGTATCATTTACGATTCGTATTGCGTCATCCGTTAATATTTCGAGAAAAAGTAAGGACATTCCTGAAGTAGAAGTTTTATTCTTTTCAATTCGCTGGGCTCTGGTTAATGCCATAATTTATGCCTCCCTAAAAACAACGCTTACATAATAAAGATTAGGGGAAACAGAGACCCGTTTAGCAATATATGGTTGTGCTATTCTTCCACGAACCCCGTTCCAAACAAATACTAAACTTTTCCCCCGAATTGTATTATCATAAAAATTTTTAAAAGTTAAAAAATCTGCTTCCGGCATGGCGTTCCAATGACGTTTATAAGTAGTTCTTGTCCTACTAAATCTTGGGCGAGTTATTTCCATACCATCTTCTGGTTCATGACCAATTCCAGGTTCTTCAGGAGTAATATCTTCCTCAAATGAATATTCTTGAATACTTGGGAACTGTATATCACCCATTATTTAGCCCCCTTCATTAAATCACCTAAACCACCTTTGTTATTAGCTACCCCATTCAAAACAACGCCAATAATATAACCCTCTGGGTCAAACTGAATGTTTGTTTCTGAACTCCCAATTTCAGAGCCAGTGTTGTTGATAATATTAATCTCTTTGATTGTGACTTCTCCACTACTCCCAATAGATTTCTGTAAATCTTTATTGGAAGTAACACTTCCAGAACTTTTTGACCAAAGTAGTTCTGGACCTTTTTCTCCAACAACCATTGGTCCAGGGCCAAAATTACCACCATTTGCATATCCAGAGACATTCATCCCAAAAGACATCATTATTTTTTGAGTAAACATTTGAGCCATAGCATTAGAAAACGATCTTATTATACTTTTTAAGAAATTATCAACATAATCTCCCAAATCTTTCATTTCACCATTTATCATATCAAAAAATAAATTAGACATCGAATTTGACATTTCTTGAGCTGTATCAGAAGCAATATCTTTGAGATGATTTGACCAATTATCCCATTCTTTTGTAGTTTCTTCAATAGCTAGCATCCAATCGGCCATCAAATTAGCATTTTCCGCTAAAGCTTCTTGTTGCGCTTCATACATAAAAGCTGCATCTTGAGCATCTTTGAGCTTATTTAAATCAACAACTAAACGTTTAATTGCTTCACTATTTGGATCAAACCCTTTTGATATGAGATTTCTAATGCTTTCTTCAGTAAACTGAATAGAATCCTGAATTAGATTAGATGAATCACCAAATACAATTGCTTCATTTTGAATAGCCTTTATCCCTTTTTCATATTCTTTTATAGCCTCTGCCATTTCATCTGAAATTGGCTTTTTTATTTTAATATTTTGAACATTAGATGGTTTTGCTCGCACAATGCCATTTTCTAAATCATCTATAAATTGCAGCTCATCTTTTAATTTTCCTAACTCAGCAGTATATTCATTTATTTTAGCAACTCTATCTCTTATTTCTCGCCCGAGTTTTGTTGCACTTTCGCCAAACATCATTACATCAGGAACACCTTGCTCTTTTTGTTGCTTCATTTTTTCAAGTATTATGTTTTGTGACCATTGAGCTCGTTCTAATGCTTTTTGCTCCTTTTGAAGCCTTCGTTCTAGTGACGAAGATTGTTTTTGCAAATCCTTTCCTCTAAGCATTAATTCTTGCTTTTTTAACTGTAATTGCACTCTTAAAGCTTCATTAAGATTTATAATCGCATTGCCTTCTTCATCATATCCTTGAATAACTTGTGGAGATAGTTCTGATATTTTATTAGATATTTCATAAAAACGCTCTTTTTCTTCTTTTGTAAGCTTAGTCTTGCTTGATAGTGTTTGATATTCCTGATTTAACTTTCCTAATTGTTCAGATTCACTTAAATTTGCACTATTGAGAGATTCTGTGACTTGACTTAAAATCCCTATAGTTCCTTTCATTAAATCATTTATTTTAAAAGTTTCACTTATTTTCTTGCCTGCAGAAGTTGCTATCATATTAACATTGTCCATAATTGTTGCCCATAAACCAGTAACAGTTTGCGATTGTTTTTCCATCATTTGATAAAAACGTCCACCTTCGCTAGTTGCAGATCTAAATGCATCAACTACCATATCTGCACTAATAGCACCATTTTCCATATCTTTTTTAAGTTCACGCATACTTTTCCCAGTTTTTTCACTCATTATTTGTAAAGGGTTAAACCCTGCATTAACCATCTGTAACAAATCTTGTCCCATCAACCTTCCAGTAGCTGATATTTGCGAAAAAGCATATGTTAATTGATGTAATTTCTGTTTATCTCCACCAGCTACATCACCAAGCATTTTTAATCGATCTTTGGCTTCCTCAACTGAAGCACCGTATAACATCATTAATTTCGCATTCTGTAATAAATCTTTTGATTCATAAGGAGTCTTAGCACCCATATCAATAAAATCTTCAATTGTTTGTTTTGCTAATTCTGCACTACCAGTCATTACTTCAAAAGCAATTTGCGTTTGTTCTAATTCAGCCGCAGCTTTAACAGCATAAGAAGTCACACCAACCAAAGCAGCGCCAATAGCAGCAACAGCAATCTTTGAAAATCCTATCATCCTTCCCATGTTCTGTTCATAATTAGATACATCAGCATTTAAGTATGCAACTAAATTTCCAACAGTAGCCATTGTTTCACCTCCTTACTAAAGTGGTAAGGCGGGACTTATTTTTTGCCCGCCTTGCTTTTCTTTGCCTTTGCATTATCATTTTTAAAAGCTTTTTCTAACATTTGACAAAACTTAAGTTGCTGTTCCCACGTTTGTTCTTGCGGTTCTTTTGATGATGGCATAAAATCTTCTGGTCTAAATGTTTTAGCACCTTTTTTTACATGACAATTAGCAATAGTTGCACATATTTTACCCATTCTCCAGTTGTCAGCTTCCATACCAAATGGTTCTAATTGATAATATGCCATCCATTCTGTAAGCTCATATGAATCTAAAG
>JAAYLC010000198.1 GCA_012522045.1 Bacteroidota bacterium | reverse complement strand
GCCATAAATGAATCTTTTAAGAATTTAGGGCTAAAGTAGGAGCTATGGTTCAGGGAGTTAAATCCAAACTAATGAGTTTGCCAGACAATTTGATGAGTTTCACTGCCAAATTGATGAGTTTACTCATCGAATTTTCTACCTGTTGGAAATCAAGTGTTTATCAAAAACGCTATTGTGGATTTGAAAGTGGATTGAGGAGGAATTTTTTAATAATTGAGAGTAAAATGAAAAAGTGATATGGGAAAAGAAATAGTGAGTTGTAAATATTAATAATCGTTCAACTGTAGTTTAAGGAAGCTGAAATAATTATTTTCTATTTTAAAAGCAGGAAAGATTTTTCAGTTGTCAGTTGTGGGTTGTCGGTTGTTCAGTTCTGGATTTTTTTCATTTATCATTGATCATTAACCATTAATCAATCCATTTCAAAAGTCCCCCTAACCCCCGGAAGGGGAATTGCGATTGAATGTGTCGATTTCGATTTCTTTAGTCCTATGTCCTAAAGCGAAGCGGTCATACGTCTTTTTTTCGTGAAACGTTTCTCTAGTTGAAAATTGAGAGTTGAGAGTTTTTTATCTTGAGGCGTTCAGGACATTCATTATACAGTTTACATTATACAGTTTTGAATTTCGTTAATATGAGGTTTCGACTGCGCTCAACCAGACATTCTCAATCCGACGATATAATCATTGTATCAATTAGTTACTCCAAAAAAAGAATTAAGTTGATTAGTACATGTTAAATATCGAAGCTTTTTTCTCTATCGCTATTCTAAAATTCCTAATCCTTATTCTCCCAATCCATACTTCTCATATAGCAAGTTTACAAACAACTCCCGCTCTTCCGTGTAAGATTTCTCATAGGTATGAGTTGGGGAGTAGAGTTCTTTGGGGTATCCGGCGGTGTTGAACCAATCTCGGAATTCGGTATCACGGACGCTTATAAAATTTTCCCTTTCACCCATTCTACGGAATAAATAACTTATGATTATATTTTTACTTGTTTTTGAAGCAATCTCATGAAATAGTAAATATGCTTTTGGATCGGTAAAAATATGTTTTGGATAGGGGATGTTTGCAATCTCCGGAACAGGAGGCTGATAGTTGATGGCTTCGCAGAATAGGGATTTCATTTCATCAAAGAAATCTTTATAGTCATGCCATCCGATTTCAAATCCTATTTTCCGAAGCAATTGTCCAAACCATATTACGCTGTGGTGCTTTACCTGAGCCATCCTCACTGAATCAACAAGCTTGTTATTGAAATGATAATTTAATGCATCAATATTTCCTTTAACATATTCAATGTTCAATTTTTGAATCTCTAAGTTGGCGATTAATTGTTTCTTCAATTGCTCTACCAGTTCCAAATTGATAACTATTAACTCATAGATAACTTCAGTTATTTCAAAAAAATCTATTCTTCTTATTTTACTATCTAGGTAAGATTCATAATCAAAGGAATCATCAATTTCATAATCTACTGCCCTATCTATACATTCAAATACTTTTCTATGTCTGACCAAAAAATTTAAGTAACTCTCTACCTCAGGTATATCGGCAAATTGAAGATCCTCGACTTCCATTTCCATGAAGCGGGTAACCGGGGATTTGTCTATCCTACCTTCATTCCTAATCTGTAAATCTCCGTTTATATAAGCCCCAAATAATTCTGTTTGGTAATTAATGATTTCTGTTTCAGAAGGGAAATCCTTTTTGTCGAAATTTTCAAAGGTGTGGGCTGCTATAAGATTTTTTATAAACAGCGTATAATAACCCATATCGGTTTGTTCAAGAGGCACTACACGATAAAGAGGTGGCTGTAGAAAAGGGTCTTCAGTATACGGAATAAATTTTATCATAATTGGTCGCTATTCAGAAATTATAAAAATAGCAAAAATTTTGAATTCGGAATTTACATTCTTAAATATGTCAAAGTTGAAAATTGAAAGTTGAAAATTGAAAATTGAAAATTGAAAATTTGAGCTTCCTTAAATAACATTAACCATTAATCATTAATCATTATTTTGTTGAGGCGTGAAGGGTTTTTTAATTGAAAGTTGAAAATTGAAAATTGAGAGTTTTTTCGGGCGTGAAGCGGTTTTTAGTTGAAAGTTGAAAATTGAAAGTTGAGAGTTGAAAGTTGAGAGTTGAGAGTTTTTTTGGTAGCGAAGCAGGATGTTATTAATTCCTGCCTAAAGCCGCCTTAACCATTTTTTTAAAATCTTTCCTGCTTCCGGAGATTTTGTACATTTCAAAATATATACGGAAAGGAGTTTTAATGGAGTATTCATTTTTAATGATTTTTCTAAGAACATTGTAGTACTTTTTTTTAATTAATTCATCAGAAGGATTTTTTCTATGTACTTCACCATACATCTGGAAATGAATTGAGTGTCGCATCTCTTGGGTAAGTTTACTGAAAACACCACCATCATGAACGTGATAGACTCCAAAAATTTCTTTCATATAGTAACCCTTGCCTTTTTTTAAAAGTTCATAATTTAAGTGGAAGTCTTTGGCATATTTATATTTCTGGTATTCCTTTAAATCCAGAGCTGATTTTCTGTACATTAACGTCAGGGTTTTGGTCAACCATTGTTTTAGCAGTCGTTCCAGGGTAATGTCAAACCCTTTCTCAGTGTGATCGGGGGAAGCTTCTACTTCTTTTAACTCAACCTTTTCTTCTCCTGTTTCATCATTTTTGGAAATAAAACCGCCGCATACTAAACTGTATTCAGGATTTGCTTCCAAAAAATCCACCTGTTTCTGCAATTTAAACGGGTCGGTCCAGTAATCGTCGCCTTCGCATTTGGCTATATACCGTCCTCTTGCAAATGCATCTAATCGTGGTTTAAGTTTTTGACTATACAAGTTTTCCTTACAAAGCCATAAACGAATGATGTGGGGATATTTTTTTTGATATTCAACAACTATTTCTCTAGTCCTATCATTAGAGAAATCTTCTTTGATTATAATTTCAAAGTCGAAATTTGTTTGCTGCATTAACACCCCTTCAATGGACTTAATGATGAAATTTTCGTGATTATAGGTTGCCATGCTTATAGTTACCATAGGTTTTTGTGGCAACTTATCCCAATTTTCCACTTTTTCTATTTTATCGTGAATTTTCTTGAGAGCACTATTATTTTTCAACACTTCTTTGGTAAGATTGTCCATCATAATATATTTTCTATTTATACAGTTGCAATCGGTGATACCGGCGAACCCACTGCTCCTGTAAGTCTTAAGGGGGGTGCTGTTATTAAAAATCTATAACGATTATGCTTGTTGAGCCACTTAGCCAAGTCACATAATTGCCAAAGTTCTCCGAGGTGTACTCCCAATCGAAATAAACACAGTTCATGAATGGGCAAATTAGAGCCCTTTGTTCCTTCAGGAACTTTTTTCCCAACTGCCTCAACAGCTAAATTATCTGAGGCAATTGCAGCCACTCCTGAATCGATGATCCAATTTAATAATTTATTATCGAAACCATTTAATACGGCACACGCCTCATTAATACTATTGTCCGGGTTTCCTTTCATCCGTAGAATCATTTGGTCAAGTCCGGTCCAAAGACATAAAATATCTCCTTGTTCTACAACTATGCTTTTCTTTTCCATTACCCGCATCAAATCGTCATAGCCGACTTCTTTTCTTGGAAATTCACCAAATTCAGAATATAAATCCACCATAACACCCCTGCCTTGTACTCCGTGAAATGCCATTTGTTCAATGCCTAAAGCCTTGGCATTTGTGTTGTGGTTTTCATCTATTAAGATATCTTCATCTACTCTAAAACCATTATAATAGACGGGTTGTGGATTTCCATCCCCCATTACATCAAAGAGTGCTCCTCTATGGGCTAAACTATCCCATTGGGTTGAATATTGCGTATGCAATAATACCACGTCGTCAGAACCTATATCGGTGTGATTAGGATTCAACTTATTCCACATATAATTAAAGTAAGGTTCATCATTCCTGATAACCGGTTTTAGAACAGGTGGAAAACGAACTTTATTAATTACCTGTCCACCCGGATAATCCAGTGGCAGACTTAAGCAAAATGTTTTCCCTTCTTTTACTTCTGCTATTCCCTGTTTTACTTTTTCAGGAGTTATTAAGTTAAGCCTGCCTAATTGATCATCTTCTCCCCAATCGCCCCATGTAGCATGTTCAGGGCGTATTTTCCAACGTTTCGCCATTCTTTTTATACTCTTTGTAAAACTTTTTGTATCATTTCTTCAACACATCCAATATAGTTTATAGGATCTGTGAGTGTATCTATTTCTTCTTCATCAAGTTCATTTGTTATTTCAGGTTCAGACATTAAAGCTTCTTTTAGCGTTATCCCACTTTCATAAGCTTTCCCTGCTGCATCATAAACTAAATGATGAGCCTTTGCTTTTCCTACTTTTGGAGCCAATCCCATCATTACGGATTCAGACATCAACAGCCCCCCACCCAAATTAAGGTTCTTTCGCATATTTTCTTCCCCTACCCATAAATTTTCTAAAAGAAACCGTGTATGTTTAAGTGAACCGGACATCAGAATAAAAGCTTCAGGAATCACCATCCATTCGATATTCATTTGCCCGACACCTCTTTCGTGTTCTTGTATCATTGCTGTAAGTTGTGAACTAGCCAATTCTCTCATTTTTGGAGCAATGGCAATTATAGGTTCACAAGATATTGGGTTTCTTTTCTGTGGCAAGGTGGTACTCGCTCCACGTCCTACTTCAAAAGGTTCACTAAGTTCACCTACTTCAGAGCGCATTAAAATTGCAATTTCGTTTGCAATTTTTGCAAACGTGGCAGAAATCATGGCAAAATCATTTACAATTTCAGCCCAAGAATCTCTTGCCGTATGCCAAGTAATGTCCGGTGTCTTTAATTCTAAATAAGTCATCATTAATTCTTGCACCGCTATCCCCTTGTCTTTTAAAGTAGCAAAAGTTCCTACTGCGCCTGCACATTGTCCTACCAAGACGCGCTCTTTAAGTTGTTGGATTCGTTCTCTATGGCGTAACATTTCATCTAACCAAACTGCTGCTTTGTAGCCAAAAGTAATAGGAGCCGCCAACTGCTGGAAAGTTCTTCCTGCCATAACGGTTTTACTATGCTTTTGGGCTAGTATTGCTGTAGCAGCTATAATTGCATTTAATTCCTCTTCAACAAGTTGAATGCCTTTTTTGATTTGCAGCACCATGCCTGTATCCAAAATATCTTGTGTTGTTGCTCCATAATGTATCCAACGAGCCGTTTCTGAATCACAAACTTTATTCAACTGTTTGACAAAAGGAAGTATCGGAAATCCCACTCTGTCAAAGTCGGCTTTCATCTCTTCTATATTCAGGTTCTCGATTTTACCTGCTTTTTCAAGTGCTTTATCAATGCCCTTTGGAATAATTCCGAGTTGCACTTGTGCTTTAGCCAAGGCTATCTCAGTGTCTATCCAAGCTTGCAGACGTGCATCATCAGAAAATATTTCTCGCATTTCGGAAGTACCGAACATATCTTTATAATAATTTGAATCAATGATTGAGGAAGACATAATTTATAAATTATTGGTGTGTGCAATTTCTTTTAATTTTTCGATGACGGACTTATCAACTTTGGTGGAATAAATTAAATCCAGATTTTCCCGTATGACTTCAATAGGCCAATTCCACCATTGGATTTCTTCTAAGGCTTCGATGGTTTTATCATCAAAGCGCATTTTAATTTTTTTGGCGGGGACTCCTGCCACAATACTATAAGGTTCTACATCTTTGGTTACTACCGCACCTGCACCGATCACAGCACCATTACCGATTTTAACATTGCGTAATATAATCGCTCCTGATGAAATAAGAACATCGTTACCGATTTGACAAATCCCTTTACCTTTATTGTATTGAAAATCAGTTAATTTCTCTCCGAGCATATTGTAAAAACCCCAAATAGCACTTGTAGTAACATGCTCTATATCATGGTTTTTTCCTCCGATGGATACATTCCAACTAATAGAACAAAATCTTCCAATTTCAACTCCTCGAATCACGGTATTAAAACCCGTGTAAGTAAATCTTCCAATTTGTGATTCTTGTATAAAATTTCTTCTATTAATGGCTATATTGGATTCTAGCTTACACTTTAAAAGTATAGAATCGTCACCAACTTGGACATCATTTCCGAGGATTGATTCCCTTAGTTCGGCATTCCTGTAGATTTTAACTCCTAAACCATGGATAGAAGAAATTAGTTTTGCATTTTCCGCAATAAAGTTTTCGTTCATATTCTAAGGAATTTTTACTTAGCAAAGAGTTGAAAAATAAATTAATCTAGTAATAAATCGATATAGTCGTAACTATACTTCATTGGTTTATCGTCTATATTATAGATTTTGATAGTATCAAAAACTCTTCTGATTTTATTTTTCACTTCGTTGATGTCTCTGGCTCTTACAATAAACGACCCTACACGATCTTTACTGGCGTTACCTGAAAATATTGGTGCGCCTTGTGTTTTGTTTTGGTAGAATTCCAAGATGGTTCCGTCTTTTACTAAATCAGCAATGCCTTCAATGCGACCAAATGTACCGGCTTCTACATAAATATGATTTTCAGAGTATAAAAAATCGATATTGTTTTTAGGGATTTCAACGACTTTGTTGTAATATGAATCTATCGAAGCTTCAAGTATATCAAAATCGGCAAATAATTTAATCTTTCTGAAGTTTAAACCTCCACCGATGCGTGGTGCAAATTCTACCACATTCACTTTGTCATCAGATACGATTAGTTGCATCAATAAAGGTGTGTTTTGTAGCTCAAACTCGACCGCTATTTTATCAGCAATTTCAACAATAAGATTTTTTGCCGTAGCCGAAATATTCGGAGGTGATATAGACCCAATCGAATAAATTACCGTTCCGTCTTTAATAGATGGTTTGCGCTTTTTGTGCATGGTTACAATATGCGCTTTTCCATTTACAATAAAACAATCCACCCCGATTTCATCCCCTTCAATAAATTCTTCCACCACTGCCATACCATTGCGGCTAATGGCTAAAGCTTCCTGAAGATACGCATTGAGCTCTTGGTTATTGTCCACTCTTCTTACTCCTTTAGACCCATTGGAATCTGATGGTTTAACAACTAACGGAAAGTGTAAAGAATCCACATTTAAGCCTTCCGCACTCGAAGTCTGAATATAGGCTGCAGTTGGGATATTCGCTTTTTTCATGCGAAGTTTCATCTTCACTTTATCCGAAATTTCACAAGCAACTTCGTAGCTGTAAGGTCTGGGTAAATTCATTTTTTCAGCTACATAACAAGCCGTTACGTTAGCCTGATCCACGCATGTTGCAATCACAAGTTGCGCATTCAGTTTTTGAGCAATATCCAATACTTTGTCTTTATCCAAAGTACTTTCTTGCACATGCAAATCAGCAGTTAATTTTGCAGGAGGATTAGCCAAATAATCAATTAGTACAGCAAAAAAACCTCTGTTTTTTAGTTTTTCTAATAATTTTTTATGAGGATTTGTACCTCCTAACACGATAGCTACCGGTTTGTTGTTATTTTCAATCATTACATTGAGATATTCAACTCCAATTGAGTTAATAATTGATTTATTTCACTGACAACTTTATCACTAATCTGCACGTATTCCGAATTGGTTTTGCTGTTTTCAAAAGCAGATTCTCCCGGATATTTAATCGTATTAGTGGTCTGTTGTTCCTTTATTTTAGAAATTAAGTATTCGATTTTTAATTGATATTCTTCTGGACTCATAAAAAAGTCAATGTTCAGCACCATTACAAAATGTCCGTTTCTGGAGTATTCGCCATTGGTGTTCAAGTTCAATACATCTCCTGCGAATCCGGCACCGGTAAGTAAACCGGCAAACAAATCGACTATCATTGAAAGTCCTGCACCTTTGTGTTCGCCAATCGGTACTAAAGTTCCTTTGAGTGCTTCGTTCGGATCTTCCGTCGGATTTCCGTTTTGGTCGAGTGCCCAGCCCAGCGGAATTTTCTCATTGTTTTTAGCCGCCAATCTGATTTTTCCTCGTGCAGCAAAAGAAGTAGCCATATCCAGAAGGATAGGTGCTTTTCCTTCACCTACCGGAAACCCATACCCAATAGGGGTAGTTCCGAAAACAGCTTTACTGCCTCCCCAAGGTGCAAGGGCAGGAGCCGAGTTAGAATAGATGGTACTGATAAAGTTTTCTTGTGCCGCCTGGTTCAAAAAATAAGCCGCTGTCCCGAAATTATTACTATTGCGGACACCAACAATTCCTACTCCGAATTCTTTTGCCTTTTCGATAGCCATCTCTACAGCTTTATGTGCTGCAAGTTGACCAAATCCGTTTTCGGCATCAAGTACAGCAACAACCTTACGGTCTTTAACTACGCTAAATTCAGTAGTCGGGTTTAGACTTCCATTATTAATCTTTTTGACATAAATAGGAAGCCTAGAAATACCGTGTGTGCCTTTTCCGGTTCGATGAGCAAATAATATTGAGTCCGAAATAATTTTAGCATTCTTTACACTTACCCTGCATTTGGTAAGCGTTTGGATGACAACAGTATCAATGACATCAAGTTGGATTTGAGGCATAATCTATTTTATAGAACCTTTTTTAGAAGCTATCGCCTCAGGATAATACTCATCAATCATTCGCTTAACCAACGCCACTTGTTTTGCTCTTTGCTTGGCATCTGCCTCCGTAGTGTCCCAACTGTGTGTTTTTGCTACTGATCCTCCTGTTTTCAAATAAATGGGTGCTGCTACTCGAATCATTTCAGGTACTTCATAGTGGCGTATAAATCCTCCGGTAGAAGCAGGATTTTCGGTATGCACATCAATAGGCACATTGATTGCCTGACGTATAGAAGCTAACATCTGCAACTGAATATCGCGGATAGGGTTAATCGAATTTGCTCCGATGCTTTCTAGTAATTTCGCAGAACATGGGTTACCGTGTCCGGTATGGGCCGACACTTTAAAATGACATTCCGAAGGTATTTCTCCCAATTCTCTCATTTTGTCAAATAGCCACAAGCTACCTTCATCATAAACCAAGAATGAAGTACATCCCAATTTAACCGCTCTTTTTACCTCTTCCATTGCTCTTACGATTTGCTCCTGGCCACGTAATCTGTATCCCATTCTTTGTCCTTCTGGTGTATTTACAGATGCACTGGTGTCTGTTGTTGCTCTTGGTCCGATGGCTAAAATAAGTTCTACTTTATGCTCATTTGCCAAAGCAACCATTTGCTCTATATCGCTATCTGACAATAGCATAATTCCTTTGGTTTGGGTAACCCTATGAATTACAAGTCCCAACCTGTCAACTTCTTCCAAAAGTGCTTTCATTGCTTTTGGTCCTTGAATACCCGGGACTTCAAAACGATATTGGGCACCGTCGGAAAAACGCTTTTCAGATGTTGGTAAATCGTAGGCGTCGCCTCCCGGCAAACCTATTTTTTCTAAAAATTTCCTACTATCTTTCATTTCTATTAAATTGTTCTACAAATATTGAAATATTTTGTCTAAATCTGTTTCTAAATTATCGACAATTTGCATTAACTTTTGCGATTCGTGATGTGATTTTTCTGAATATTGCATCAAAGAGAAAAACTTTTCTTTTAACTCTTCATCTGTAATAGGATTCTCTGGTTCACCTTTGGGGTAATCAACCCTTTCGGTGTAAATTAACCCGTCATTTGTTTCTATATTTAAAATTGCAGCTCTTTTATGAGGAACCAATAAAGTTAATTCTTCACTTGATTTCACTTTTACTTTTTTAGCAAGGTTAATTACTTCAGTATTGTTGATTATTTCTGTAGTGAACTCTGACAAACCGGCTTTTGATTTTACCAATGCAACTGCTACACTGTATGGCGTACTCATCTTTGCTGAATTTATTCCAATAACATCCACATGGTCATGCCCTCCTACTGCCCAGTAATAGGTTTCTATATTAACCGATTTAATACGATTTATATCTAATTGATGTGTTTTTTTAATATTTAAAGCAGCTTCAATAGGTGAATGACAATGCCTGCAAGCTGCATAGGGCTTTCTATAAATGCTAAGGATAGACAATTTTTCATTTTCTTTAAACTGCAGAAACTCTTTATTATAATTTTCTGACATCATCATTAAAAATCCTAATTTTCCACCGAAAACATCTTTGGGACCTTTGAAATCAGTTAAGCCAAGCATCGCAGCTATGTATCCATTTCTTGCCGCATTCCCTACATTGTAGGGTTTTAGCTCTGAAATATCCTTAATTACTTTAAGTATTCCTGAGGCACTTGTAACAGCTGCAGAAATTGCATCTTTCATTTGTTCTTTGGAAAATTTTAAAGCAGTCGCAATACCTACAGCAGCTCCTATGGTTCCGGCAATTCCTGTACCGTGAAAGCCTTTATCTTTCATCGAGGGCTGCAAGACTGATGCTAACCTAATGGATGCTTCGTACCCTAAAATGATGCCTCTTAAAAAATCAATACCTGAAATATTTTTTTGTTGAGCCAAGGGCAATAAAGCTGAAATAACAGGAGCGCCGGGATGCATCATTGCCACCCTATGACCATCGTCCAATTCAACAATGTGAGCATGTATTCCATTAAACAACATGGCTGTTTGAATGGAAGACCGAGTCTCTAATCCAACAATTGAACAATCTCCGACATCTCCAAGAACTTCAATTGATTTTAAACTTTTTTCTTTAATGATTTTAGCACCGACAATAGTTACCCCTATATAATCTAATAAACAATTTTTAGCTTCTCTAATGACTGTCCCTGAAAAATCCTGTTTACTTAATTTGTAAAGTCCTTCAGTAAACTCGTCAGTTAAATTTTTTGACATTATTATTTGTTTAATAGTTAACCAAGTATCAATTTCAGATACGAACGCTCATCTTCTACCACTCCGTATGCGTTGGCTTTATTTACAATTTTTACGGCCCAGTTCCGATGTGGATTTATCTCGTTCATTTTATTGGCTTTTGCACTTTTTATAACACCTCCTTCTGTACCTAAAACTTGTACCGCATCTTCATATTCTTCTCTTGTAACCGCTTGCATTGCATTCACAAACTTAATATGTGAAGGGTGGATAATTGTTTTCCCTACAAATCCATTGGCTTTATCCAACAAAACCTCTCTTAAAAGACCATCAATGGCTTCGTTGAGAATGGTATTCCTGCTCAATAAGGAATGATTAATGTCGCGTTCCAAAAGATGTTGTATATTATCTTTCTTATAGGCTAAAAAATATTCCCATACAGGGGCAGATACAGTATAACCTACGCCCTCACGGTTAAAAAAATTGAGGATGTCTGAAAGACAATCTCTAACTGTAAGTATATCGTAAATAGAAGAATTGATGCCTCGCCGAACTCCAAAAATAGAAGAAAAATCAGTTCCTCCTACACGAATGTTCAGAATCAAATGTTTATAAGGTTCTATAATTTTTTGAAGCGCTTTAAGTTCATCTAATCTCGATTCTTTAAAAGCAATTGCCCTACCCTCGAGGATAGGCATTCCATATAGATTAACACCAAGATTTTTGTTTAACCTTTTTAATTCACTCAGATATTCGTCCGCATTATCACTATAAAATTTTGGAAAAACAAATCCAGTTAATACGTCAGCTTGTTGTCTATTAACACGTTGTATAAAATTCCGAAATTGCTCTATATTTCTTACTCTTAAAAAGATTAGCGGAATGTCATCGTACGAAATTTTATTCGATTCAACAGCTTCATATAGTATTGTTAGGTGCTCCAATACATTTTCCTCTGCATTAGAAACATCCTTAGCCTTTAGAGCATCTTCAAAGTCCATCACCATTGATGTGACATGATTCAAATTCTTAGTTAGAATCTTATTAATCACATTTTTATTTCCAGGCATATACAACGTCCCTCCCAAACAATATTGCAACAAACTTTTGTCTGAATATTTATTGAATTCCGAAGGTTCTTTGAAAAACTTGAAATTCTCATTGTATTGATTGTGTTTCATTGCATTAAAATTTGATTAGCTGTGCTTTATTGTTTGAATTTGATTATTTAATTTCAAAATCCCACATACAACGTTGACATCTTCAATTTCTAAATCATAATAAAGTGGCAAACACAAAACCCTTTTGGAAATACTATCTGTAATCTCCATTTCAGTTGGATCCAAGTAAGGCAATGCAGTTGCCAAGCTGGGATAAAAATACCGTCTGGTTCCGATTTGATTTTGTTTGAAAGTTTCTTCCGCTTGAAGTAATGCTTCCTCCGTTTCAAAAATAACAGGATAATAAGCGGCATTATTTTCGGAATCTTGATGCCAAACAGGACGCTGCAACCGGGTTTCTTTTAATAATTCATCATATTTCTTTACCAATGCTTTGCGCTTTTCTGAAATGGCAGCGATGTGATTTAAATTAACCAAACCCATAGCGGCGTGAAACTCACTATTCTTGCCGTTAATCCCCAATTCTGCAAACTCATAAAATCCGGAGATTCCGAAATTGCGAATGTATCGCAACTTTTGGTGCAATTCCGCATTTCCGGCAATTATCAAACCGCCTTCAATGGAATGGTACAATTTGGTAGCGTGCAACGAACACGTAGAAATGTCTCCGTATTCAAAAATGGATTTCCCATAAACTTCCACGCCAAAGGCATGGGCGGCATCGTAGATTACTTTTAAGTTGTGTTTTTTGGCAATGGCGTCAATGGCAAGCACATCGCACGGATTTCCATAAACGTGGGTAGCAAGGATGGCGGTTGTTTTTTCGGTAATGGCGGCTTCAATCTTGCCGGCATCGATGTTTAAGCTGTCAGAATCGATATCTACAAACACGGGCGTACAGCCTTCCCATACAATGCTGCTGGTGGTGGCGACGAAAGAAAAAGGCGTGGTGATGATTTCCCCTTTTAAGTCCAATGCTTTGATTGCCATTTGCAATGCCACGGTGCCGTTGGTAACGTACAACAGCTGCGGCACACGAAGATGGGCTGTAAGTTTTTGTTCCAGTTCGACCGACAGCGGTCCCATATTGGTGAGCCAACCGCTGCTCCATATCTCGTTCAGGTAAGCCTGGTATTCCTCCTGCGGAGGCAAAAATGGTTTGGTTACAGGTATCATTTGGTTGTTGGTTGGTTGAATTCTTTTGCGAATATAAGGTTTTACCAGCAGGAATTGAAAAAGATAGTTCTTATTTTATACTTTTCACGGAATTATTGACTGCCTTAAATTCAGATTGCAGCAAAAAAGGCGGCCAGATTTCTTCTTCATAATTTACCTGAAATGACAGAATGCTATTTATTCTAAGTACGGGGTTATTTCTAACAAATTCCGAAACCGAAATGTTGATGGAATACAGTCCTTTTGAAAGCTGTAGATGTTTATGAATCGCGATGAATTCTAGCACTCCATCCTTGATTTCCAAATCGGAGTTTTCCGGATTGCGCTTTAATACCGCCACCGGACGCTGTTCTTTGTCCAAAATATTGATACCAAAAAAAGGCACATTCATGGGTCTTTTAATCGAAAACCTGAATTTCAGTTTCAGCGTTTCGCCCCATGGCACTTGCGGAATGCCTTCCAAATAAGATGCATCGGGAATTTCTACCTGCTCCAATTTTAAAGAGCCGTCATCAAAAACAACATTGCTTTCGTTATTTGCAAATCGGGTGTAGTACAAATCAATGGCTTTAGACACATCCTCTCCTTGAAATTTACTTTGCCCTTTCTCCATCAAAATAATTTGCGTACAGATGCGGGAGACCATTGGCATATTGTGCGAAACGAAAATAATGGCTGTATGAGGCAATATTCTGTCTATCTGCTTAAAGCATTTTAGAATAAAGCCCAAATCTCCTACTGCCAACACTTCATCTATGATTAGCACGTCCGGTTCCATCTGCGCCGCAACGGCAAAACCCAAACGCACTTTCATTCCGCTGCTGTAGTTGCGCACGGGCATGTCTAAAAACTCTTCCAATTCGGAAAATTCAATGATGGCTTTCATCTTGGCATCAATCTCTTGCCGTGTAAAACCGAGAATCGCACCGTTGTTATAGATGTTTTCTCTTCCGGTCAAAATGGGGTTAAACCCGGCACCCAATTCAATCAACGCGCCTACCCTGCCTTTCATGGTAACTTTTCCGGCATCGGGATTGATCAATCCGTTTAAAATTTTCAACAAGGTCGATTTTCCGGCACCGTTGTGTCCGATCAAGCCGAGACACTCGCCCCGGCGCAGCTCAAAACTGATGTCTTTGACCGCCCAAAATTCCTTGGGACGCAACTTGCGCTCTTGCTTGTTGCCCTTCAAGCCGGAAACTAAATCTTTCACCCCATACCACAAACTGGTTTTAAGGTCTTTACAGAATTTTTTGGAGACGTTTTCGACTTTTACTAAAACTTCGTTACTCATTGGTTAATTGTTTTTTCGTGAGGCGTGAGGCGTGAGGCGTGAGGCGTTTAGCGCATTTCGATTTACCCTTCACGCATTTCACTTCACGTTTTACGTTTTTCGCACTAAATAATTTCTATATCCCAATAATAATTGTCTTACCTTAATTATCAAATCTTCTAAATTGTTATTTTCTTCAATAAGTTTTAATCGTATTGCAATCAAATATTGTGTTTCTAATTCAGCGACTGATCCTAATGCTATTGTAATAAATTGAATGAGTTCTTTATCTCCTTTCCTCGCTGAACCTTCAGCAATATTAGAAGGTATAGAAACCGCAGCACGACGCATTTGACTTGTTAATCCATATCGTTCTTCTTTCGGCAATTGAGCCGTATTTTGATAAACCAGCGTAACCAAATCCATACTACATTTCCAAACATCTAAATCTTTATGGTTCATAACTATTAATATTTTTTCGTGAAGCGTCACGCTTTTCGCTTCACCCTTCACGCATTTCGCTTCACGCTCTTACGAACTCATCCGCTCCACCAAAATCGGGATGGAAATTCTATAAAATACCAAGCCTACAAACAACAAGGGAATACAGCCTAAGACGACGATTAAAAAATAGGTCAAGTAGGTCGGCGGCATCCCCACAGCCAAATCGCGGGCGGTTAAGATGATTGGAGTCAAGGGATTCCATTCCATTATGGTTTTCATAATGCCACTTTCCGGAATGGAATACACCACCGGCGTCACATACATCAATAATTGCAATCCGAACGTAATCATTTTGCCGACATCGGTATAAAGCAGTCCCAGAGGCGTAATAAAAAGCCCTACCGTCGTTCCGAAGAGGATCCCGCCGAACAAAGCAATCGGAAACAACAGCAAACTCCAGTGAAATCCGACTCCGAAGGCAAACACAAAAATTATCAGGATTAACACCTTTATCGAACTGTTAAAGAGCAACTTCAAAATTCCGGACATGACCAATGCCTCTTTGGGAAAGTTGATTTTCGCCAAAATGGATTTGGAGCCGTTGGTACTCGTGATGGGAGAATTGATCGCTTCGGTAATAATCGACCAGAGCAGCGTTCCGGTAAATGCATACACCGGATACGGAATGCCTGTGTCAGTGACGCGTACCGTGCCCGAGCTGTTTAAGAAAATCCAAACAAAAGCCGTACTGAGCGGCATGATAAATGCCCATAAAATCCCGAGGAAACTCTGGCGGTACATGGCAGAAATATCGCGTTTTGCCAATTGAAACGACAAAAAGCGGGATTTATTTATGTCAATCAAACTTTCTCTGAGCAGCCTACCCACCCGGAGGTTGCTTTCTTTTTGATATACTCTGGTTTCAAGTTCCATAAATTGAAAATATGGTAATCGTTAGTGGTGCTAATATAAAAAATATAAGAAATTGATAAAAACCATTCATTTTAGGCCAATGTGCTGCGATCGTATTTAAAATCATGTATGGCCTCCTTAAATTTTAAATCAATCGTAATTTTAAGCATTTTTCTCACCTATAATTTTAAACAATCATTCCCGCCGCAACGGTTTCGAACGTGCCTTCGTCAATCAGGACAAAACTTCCGGTAATTCGGTTGTCACGATACTTGTCGGTCATCAAAGGTGCCGTCGTGTGCATACTCACCCGACAGATGTCGTTCATCCGCAATTCTTTGTCCGCTTCATTCCGGGCATACGTATCGATATCGATTTTATACAATACTTCTTTGATTATTGCTTTTTGTTCGTTATTGGCGTGTAAGATGGTGTATTTTGCCCGAGTTTGTGCAGGACGAGTTCCAAACCAACATATCATGGCATCAAACCGCTGCAACGGTTCCGGACGGTTGTTTTTCTTTGCAATCAAATCGCCGCGACTGACATCGATATCATCTTCCAAACTTATGGCGACGGACATGGGCGCAAAAGCTTCGTCCAATTCGCCGTCCATGGTCGTGATGGCTTTGATGGAGGAAGTTAATCCCGAAGGCAGCACCACCACTTCGTCACCGACTCTGAAAATACCGCTGGAAATTCTTCCGGCATAGCCTCTAAAGTCTCTGAATTCCTCCGATTGCGGTCGCAGCACGGTCTGAACCGGGAATCGGGCATCAATTTTATTGATATCGCTTCCAATGTGCATGGTTTCCAAATTGGACAACAAAGGGGCGCCTTGAAACCACGGCATGTTTTCGGAACGGTTTACCACATTGTCTCCCAGCAAAGCACTGATAGGTAAAAACCGAATGTCCTTAATCATCAGTTTTGACGAAAAGGCTTCAAACTGACGGACGATGTTTTGGAACACTTCTTCGGAATAATCGACCAAATCCATTTTGTTGACACACACAATCACATGAGGAATGTGTAACAGCGAAGCGATAAAGGAATGGCGCTTGGTTTGTTCCGTCACTCCCTGACGGGCATCGATAAGAATCAATGCCGCATTTGCAGTCGAAGCACCGGTTACCATATTTCGCGTGTACTGAATGTGACCGGGCGTATCGGCAATGATAAATTTTCGTTTGGGCGTTGTAAAATAACGGTAAGCAACATCGATGGTAATTCCTTGTTCTCTTTCGTCTCGCAATCCGTCGGTAAACATGGCCAAATCTACCGATTCAAGTCCTTTTCGGGTACTCGTTTTTTCTACGGCTTCCAACTGATCTTCAAAAATGGCTTTACTGTCGTACAACAAACGTCCGATTAGGGTACTTTTTCCGTCATCTACACTTCCCGCTGTCGTAAATCGTAATAATTGGTTGTTATTTAATTCCACTGCTGTCGTTTTTTTGTTACTTATATTTCCCTTAAAAATATCCTTGTTTTTTTCTGTCTTCCATCGCCGTTTCACTGCGTTTGTCATCTGCTCGATTCCCGCGTTCGGTCTGTTTCATCGCCGCCACTTCCATCACGATTTTCTCCAAAGTATCGGCATCGGATTCAATCCCGCCCGTAATGGTGATGTCGCCCAGTGTGCGGAAGCGAATTCTCTTGGTGACGATTTCTTCGCGTTCGTCTCGTTTTAAAAACTCCGAAACGGGAATCCACGAGTTGTTTCTCCAAACTACTTCGCGTTCGTGTGCAAAATAAAGAGAAGGGATTTGAATGTTTTCCCGACGAATGTAATTCCACACGTCCATTTCTGTCCAATTACTGATTGGGAAAGCGCGAAAATGTTCGCCTTCAAAACATTTGCCGTTGAGAATGGTCCACAGTTCGGCACGTTGGTTTTTCGGATCCCATTGTCCAAACTCATCGCGGTGCGAGAAAATGCGTTCTTTTGCACGGGCTTTTTCTTCGTCTCTTCTTCCGCCACCAATGGCACAATCAATCCGATGGGTCTCAATGGCATCCAATAAGGTGGTGATTTGCAAAGTATTTCTGGAAGCGTTTCTACCGCGTTCCTCCACCACTCTTCCGTTATCGATGGCTTCCTGTACCGAGCCTACCAACAACTGAACGCCCAATTCTTCAATCAATTGGTCGCGGAAAGCGATGGTTTCCGGAAAATTGTGTCCGGTATCCACGTGTAAAAGTGCAAATGGAATCTTACACGGATAAAATGCCTTTCGTGCCAAATGGGTAACCAAAATAGAATCTTTCCCACCCGAAAACAAAATGACGGGGTTTTCAAATTGTGCCGCCACTTCACGAAGGATGTAAATTGCTTCTGCTTCTAATTCGTCTAAATAATTTAAATAATACGTGCTCATATCATTAGTTCTCAATGCATTTATGTTGATGGTGTTTCTATGATTCTGTTTTTTAGTTGCTCCCATAATGTTGCTACGGAAGTTTCTATCGACTCTTTGGAGGTGTCGATGCTGATGTCTGAATTTAGGGGAGGTTCATAAGGCGCATTGACACCTGTAAAATTCTGTATTTCTCCTTTTCGTGCTTTTGCATACAAGCCTTTTATATCGCGTGCCTCACACGTTTCCAAGGGAGTATTTACATAAATTTCGACAAAGTTATCATTCCCTACGATATTTTTCACCTTTTCTCTGTCTTTTCTGTAAGGCGACACAAAAGCAGCCAGAACAACCAGCCCGGCATCATTCATCAATTTGGCTACTTCGGCTACACGGCGCAGGTTTTCGGCGCGGTCTTCAGGACTGAAGGTGAGGTTGGCATTGATGCCCAAGCGAATGTTATCCCCGTCCAAAGTATAGGTGTGAATTCCCTCGTCGTATAATTTTTGTTCCAACGCATTGGCAATTGTCGATTTTCCCGATCCGGACAGGCCGGTAAACCACAAAGTCAAAGGACGGTGTCCCTTTAATTTTTGACGATGAGCAGCTTCAATCTGATAATTTTGTTTAAACAGGTTTGCCATTGTATTTTATTCTAATCCAATCCGTAGGTTGATTTGTACCATACGCGTTCATGTAAATAATATAAAAACATCTTGGTCAGTAATTCTACCAATCCGATTTTTAACCCCGCCATGGCATTTCCCGAAATGATCCATCCCAACACCATGGTATCCAAAGTTCCAATAATGCGCCAAGTGACGGCTTTTATGATATGCCGTATCCGACTTTTGCGAATATACCCGGCTTTGGTCAAATTGATTTTAAACCACGCGCGTTCGTGCAAGTAGTACAACACCATTTTTGTCAATACTTCTGCGCCTCCTATTTGCACGCCCAATAAAGGACTTCCCGTGATGACCCAAGAAATAATAATCGTGTCTAAGGTCCCGACAATTCTCCAAGTAATGGTCTTGGCAAGGTGCCTCCTTTTGGACCGATCAAGCATAACGCACCAAGAAATAATTGTTTAACAAGTTTTGTTTGTTGTATTTCATGGGTTTCGCGGTCGTTTGATCGATTACGGATACACCCACGGCACGACATATCGCATCGCCGGCAGCCGTATCCCATTCCATGGTGGGTGCAAAACGCGGATATAACTGCGCTTTCCCTTCGGCTACCAAACAAAATTTAAGCGAACTTCCTTTGGAAATCACTTCCACCGGAGTGGACTTCTCAACCGATTTTATAAAATTGGAAGTGTCTTCATTTAAATGAGATTTGCTTCCGACAATTTTAACCACTTCGGCAGTTTGGGGATGTATCGGTTTTGCGTGTTCTAAAAATTCTTCAACGTTTGCTCCTGATTGGAGAATGGTTTTAAAGGCGCCTTTTTGTTGCGGAGAACTAAAATAGAGTTCTTTGGTCACCGGGACATAAATCACGCCGAGTACCGGCGTGTCGTTTTCTATAAGGGCAATGTTTACGGTAAATTCGCCGTTGCGTTTGATAAATTCTTTGGTTCCGTCCAACGGATCCACAATCCAACACCGATTCCAACCTTTCCGAACTTCATAAGCAGTTTGCTTGTTTTCTTCACTGATAATCGGAATTCCCAAAGGTTCAAGATGATGGTTGATGACCGTATTGGCATGTTTATCGGCAAGAGTAAGGGGAGAATTGTCGTCTTTTATTTCAACAGCAATCGGATTTTCGTATATTTTTAGTATTTCTTGTCCGGCTTCAGTAGCGGCAAGAATAGCAGCAGTCAATAAATTTTTCACGTTATTTGGTCAGATTATTGAGTTTACAAAGAAATAAAAAAAAATTGAAAATGAGATGTAAATAAAAAAGGAATTAAGAATGGGGAATGGTGAATGGGGAATGGTGAATGGTGAATGGTGAATGGTGAATGTGAGTTTAGTTAACATAATCTGTTCTCGATACATTTTCCAAATTTGCTCCGCTACATTTGAAAAATACTCGAACTGACATTTGAGGTGTTGAAAGTAAACAGGTAAATGACAAGTCAACGCTATTTAGGGAGACTCAAATAAACTTTCAATTTTCAACTAAAAAACGCTTCACGCCTCAACAAAATAATGATAAATGGTTAATGGTTAATGGTTAATGGTCAATGCTATTTAAGGAAGCTCAAATTTTCAACTTTCAACTAAAAAAAACGCTTCACCCTTCACGCATTTCGCCTCACGCCCAAAAACTTTCAACTTTCAACTTTCAACTAAAAAACCGCTTCCCGCTGAAAAATTTATTCCTTTACCAATCTCAATGTTTGGGTTTCTCCTTGAGACGTTAAAGTGACCAAATAAATTCCTGCCGACACGTGTTCGGGAATCTCCACCGCTAAGGTTTGATCGGAAACCGTGACTTGTTTTTTATAAATTTCACGTCCTGCCATGTCGGCAATGTGAACATCCACTTCTCGGTCTGCAATACTCGGTGCATGAATGTAAAACTTTGTTTGTCGCAACGGATTCGGATACAGGCGTACGCCTTCGAATGCATATTCGTCAACATTTAACAAGTCGGAAACGACCCGAATGCGAAAACGGTCATGGGCTTTGCTCAGTGCATCGGAAATTTCAAAATTGTAAGTATTTATTCCAGAAGTCAACAGGGTTTCGGTTCCGGCAAACATATCTTCCAAAACCATTACGTAATCGTCCAAACCTTCCGACTCAATTTTCAACACATATTCGTGATGCGCAAAACCGGAAGTATAGAGAGAAAACACTTCTCCGGCTTGAGGCAATTCACGCTGTTCGATACTCAAGTAATTTCCGTTATTGTCAACGGCTATATTTTCTCCAAAATTAAATGCTTTGGGCGCATCTGATGCTGTTACGGCATTGGTGTGATTTGGATTAAACAAAATTGCCGTGCCGTCTTGTACCGAACCGCCTTCGTTATATTTTTTTTCTGTAAACAGCTGTATGTTGAGCATTTGCGTTGCCATCATCCCGCTTCCTGCATTGTTAGCCGTATAATTTCCGGGAGCTTTATGCGCTTCTGAAAAATTGATGGTAGCACTGCCGTTGGTCAGGGTTGAAAACTGCGCCGCTTGCCCGGCTTGCAGGTATTGGTTTACGCTTAAACCCAAGGTGTTTGTTCCGGCAGGAAGCGTAATTGTCACATACCCTCCATAATCTCCGACATTGACGTCGTACACGTAGTAATATCCTTTATTGACATTGACAGCATCGTCAAACACGTTATTGATATCGACAGCACTCTGATATGGGTTACCGAACATTACAAACTGATTGGCAGCGGTAGTAGGGAACGTTTGGCTATAATCGCCGATATGCAATTGTCCGCGAGTTCTGAGTGTCGTTTCACTGTGTCCTGTAGAATCAATATGTTTCAGTTGCCTGTCACCTCTGACATAGAGCAGATAAGCATCCCCGGCATTGAGTGTGGTGTTGTCCGTATTGGCTATGGGCACAAACTGCTGTGCACCGACATCCACGGCAAACATAGAGGGATTGCCCGTTTGCGTGGCATCAAAACCATTTTGCCGATCAATGGTACTTCCCGTGATGTGAGTTCCATATCCCGGATGCGGATTGTCCGCACGACTGTTGGCGCCTTCCTGCCAATTGTCGCGAATGGAAGTCGAAGTTGTTACCGCACTGGAAACCATGCGATAAGATCGTCTGTCCTGCATATAATGCTCAACGACAACATCGCCCGTGATGGTCGAAGTGGAAGACACTGCGGCAAGCTCGCCGTTTCCGGTGGGACCACTTCCAAAAATCAAATCTCCGTCGGCTAATATGTTTCCGTGTAGGTTTAAGGTGTTTTCCATTCTCAAAGTCGCACCGGCCATCACGTTAAGATTATTCACATACAACGGTAAAGAGATGGTTGCCGCACCGTCGATAACGATAATATTGTCTGTAGCTGTGGCCACTCCCGATGGATCTTGAGGCGACCAACTGCCGTTTTGGTAGGTATAGTCATAAGTGACTTCTTCTATCAAAATATCATCCAACATCAATCGGAACTGATTGGCATTCGAATAAGCGTGGAATCCTACATAATAAATATCGGTATTCGGCACCTGAAAAGTTACTTCATTAAAATTAGGTATTGCCATCGTTATTTCGGGATGGTCTGCCAATACGGTATGCATCGCACTTATTTCATTTTCAATCCCTATGGCTACTTTCATCTTTTCTGTATTAAATATCGAATTGTTTCCGTATTTATAACTCAAACGATACATTTTTCCTTGTTCCAATTCCACTGCTTGTGTAAACAGCCAAGCATCGGCAGGTCGAGGACTAAATAAATAACCTGCATATATACCGGTGAAACCAGATTGATTTCCCGTCATCTTCAGCCAACCGTTTCCTTGTCCTCCGGTTTGAAACGACAGACACTGAGTCGCACCTTCAAAATCCATCACATACGGAAGTGTCGCTATATCACAAGGGGTAGTGAACATTACCGGTCCTTTTAACTGACTGAAATCCGAAGAACCACAATCAGCACGTACGTAAAACTCGTATGCAGTAGCAGGCTGTAACCCGGTCAGGACAGCATTTGGAGAAGTTACGGTAAGCGTGGTAGTTTGCAATGAATTTGCAGGATTAAAACCATTCAATCCGTAATACACCGTCCATTGCGATGCCGTTCCTTGTTCTGTCCACTGAACGGCGGCACTTGTTCCCTGTATGTTGGTTGTCTGCAAATTTTCGGGAGCAGGACAAGTTTGCGTCAGTCCTCCGAGCATCATGTGATTGATATAATTAGTTAGCTCATAAGCCATTGGAGGATTGAAAGGATCCGGCATTACACCATCGTCGGAAAAAGAAATGGCGCGTCCGGGCGTGGCAGGATTGTTAGCTGTTTTTGCAAAAAGGATTGCCCCGTTATATCCTGTTTTCTTTTCTTTTACCGCAATTACCAGATGCTCGGTATTGTTATATGCAAAAGGCACCGAAAAATTGATTTGCAGATAATTGCCGGGGGCGGGAAAGCTAACAAGGCCGTCAAAAACCTTGGTGAGTTGCGAAGCATCTACCCAGTCGGTAGCAGATACAAATGAGCCTTTATTCGTATGTCCCAAGTAAACCTCCCATTGATTGCTGTTGGTAGTCGCTCCCGACTGGTACATAAAAGAAATGGAGGTGATGTTTCCGGCAACATCTATCTCGTTTTGATAGACAAGTTGTTGGCTATAGGAATATTCGTAATTTCCATCGATGGGAAGCAAATCCGTGAAACCGTTGGGATCTCCAATCACCACCTGACTGAATGTGTTTACGATTCCGAGCGCGAAAAAAAACAAGAAGATTTTAAATTTCATAACCGACGCAAGAATTTTGATTATTCTTGCAAAAATAATTAAAAATCAGACAGCTATAAGCGTAAAAGTCTGATTTATTCTATATAACAAAAAGATTTATCCAACTTTCACAAATTTTAAAGAATAAGATACGTTTAAATATATTTATCTTTAAAAACTCTAATACGACGTGATTATGGAAACAACAAATGACAATACCGTTCGGATTTACACAGGCTCTCCGATGATGGTTAAAGCACTGGTTGCCCGATTGGAAGAAAGAAATATCAAGCCTATTGTCCGTGACGATCAGCAAAACGCCATCATGTTTGGATCGGGAAGCAATTATGCCGACCAACTGCGCATTTTCGTCAGAAAAGACGAATTGGCAATCGCACAACCGATTGCAGACGAATTTATCAGAGAAATGGATTCCAAGGACTAAGCGCCGTACATGTTTTCTCGCAATTCTTTGACCGACGGGTTCTCCATATATTCATCAAAGGTCATGTGACGGTCGATGACGCCATTTGGAGTCAACTCGATGATTCGGTTTGCCACGGTTTGTGCAAATTCCTGATCGTGGGTGGTTAAAATCACATTTCCTTTAAAGTTCTTCAATGAATTGTTGAAGGCAGTAATAGACTCCAAATCCAAGTGGTTTGTCGGTTCGTCCAGCATCAGTACATTGGCACGCTGCATCATCATCCGACTGAGCATGCATCGCACTTTTTCTCCTCCGGAAAGGACATTGCTCTTTTTGAGCGCTTCCTCGCCGCTGAATAGCATTTTCCCCAAGAATCCGCGTAAAAACTCTTCCTCCCGTTCTTCTTCGGTTTTGGCATATTGTCGCAACCAATCGACCAAGGAAAGATCGTTCTGAAAATATTCTTCATTGTCCAACGGCAAATAACTCTGCGTAGTGGTAACTCCCCATTCATAAACTCCGGTATCGGGTTTTTGACGGTGGTTGATGATTTCGTAAAAGGCCGTCGTCGCTCGTGAATCTCGGGAATACAAAAGCACTTTGTCACCTTTTGCGAGATTTATGGAAACATTTTTAAAAAGTACTTCGCCTTCCAAAGAAGCAGCGAGGTTCTCGATATTTAAAATCTGATCGCCTGCTTCGCGCTCGCGCTCAAAAATTATCGCCGGATACCGACGGCTGGAAGGGCGAATTTCTTCAACATTAAGCTTTTCCAACATTTTACGGCGCGAAGTTGCCTGTTTGCTCTTGGCAACGTTGGCACTGAAACGCATGATAAATTCCTGAAGTTCTTTACGTTTTTCTTCGGCCTTTTTATTTTGTTGTGCACGTTGCCGCGCCGCCAACTGACTGCTTTCATACCAAAAGGTGTAGTTTCCGCTGTAATGGGTGATTTTTCCAAAATCAATATCGCTGATGTGGGTACAAACGGAATCTAAAAAATGCCGGTCGTGTGAAACGACAATGACGCAGTTGTCATAATTTGCTAGAAAATTCTCTAACCAAGTAATGGTTTCGTAGTCCAAATCGTTGGTAGGCTCGTCCATAATCAGCACGTCCGGATTTCCGAACAGGGCTTGCGCCAACAACACGCGAACTTTTTGTTTTCCGTCCAAATCTCCCATTAAGGTATAGTGCAAACTTTCGTCAATCCCCAAATTAGACAACATTGCAGCGGCATCGCTCTCGGCGTTCCAACCGTTCATTTCTTCAAATTTTACCTGCAATTCTCCGATGCGCTCTGCATTTTCGTCGGAATAATCTTCATACAGCGCGTCCATTTCTTGTTTGATACTGTAAAGCTCTTTATTTCCGCGCATTACTGTTTCCAACACCATAAACTCATCATAGGCATTGTGATTTTGCTCAAGCACCGACATTCGCTTACCGGGTTCCAAATGAACATGTCCGGAGGTGGGCTCTTGTTTTCCGGAAAGAATTTTCAAAAAAGTTGATTTTCCCGCTCCGTTTGCACCGATAATACCGTACACATTTCCCAAATGAAACTGGGTGTTGACTTCGTCAAAAAGCACTCGCTTGCCAAATTGAACAGAAAGATTAGAAACTGATAACATAATGTATTTTCAAAAAATTTTTGCAAAAGTAACTTATTTGATGGTCACTTAAAAAATAAGAAAGATTTCCATTGGTATTTAACCCTTATTTAACATCCTCACAACCAAAGGGTGTCTAATTTTGTACTTTACAATTTTTAACTCATTCACACTTGATAAAAAAAATATTTTCAAATATTTTTTTAGCATCCTTGCTATTATTTTTTGCCTGTAACGAAAAGGAAGACGCAGTCACTGTTTGGATTGGCGGAGAGATTGTCAACCCCACTTCCAATTATATTATCCTTGCTCAAGGCAATAAAGTGATTGATACTGTTTTATTGGATTCCAACAATTTCTTTTTATACCAATCGGATGCGTTAAAAGAAGGGCTTTATATTATTCGCCACAACGAAACCCAGGTGATGTATGTCGAGTCGGGTGACAGCTTGATGCTCCATCTGAATACCATCGATTTTGACGAATCGCTTGCCTATTCCGGCAAAGGTGCAGAAAAAAACAACCTGCTGATGAGTTTCTTTTTAATCAATGAGAATGAGAATAAAGTATTGCCGCAATGGTACACCTTGTCACCGGATGCGTATACTCAAAAAATCGATTCCTTAAAAGTTTCAAAAGAGGCACTTTACGACCAATTTTTAAACAAACACCCGAATGCGACCGAAGGCTTTAAAAAAGTTGCCCGCGTTTCCATCGACTATGATTATTACTTAAAAAAAGAATTGTACGCCCTCGGAAACACGCACCGCGCAGCTTCCATAGACGATTCTTTTTTTGCCTATCGTCAACAAATTGACATAAACAACGAAAAGCTTCGCTACTATTATCCGTATTATCGATTTTTGCTCGTCTATTTTGACAATCAGGCGTCAAAACAATTAGGTGATGCGTCTGAACGCTATTCTTATGAATTTTCTAATGCTCGCCTCAATGCTATTCAACAGGCCATCAGCAACGACTCTATCCGGAACAATTTGGCACGCAACACCGCCTTACGATTTTATTTTAACGGACATCGCAAACAAGATGAATTGGAAAAATTCTTAACTGATTTTGACAACATCAACAACAACCCGAAATACATTGCCGAAGTTCAAAAAGTTCACAATACGGCGATTAAAATAGCTGCCGGAAAGACTGTTCCCAACATCTCTTTGTTAACCGCCGACAACAATGTCACTACCTTACACGAATTGATAGACAAACCGACGGTTTTGTTTTTCTGGAGTTATCAATACCTGCGTCAGGCAGAATCTATTCACAATCGGGCGGGTGAGTTGAAAGCAAAATATCCTGAATACAATTTCATAAGCATCAACACCGACGATCATTTCCGGCGATGGAGAAATTTTATCCGCACGCAGAAATATGAAGATTCGGAGGAGTTTCAATTGGAAAACCCTGTCGATTCCGAACATGCGTTGATGCTAAACAACTTGAGCAAATCACTCATTATCGATACCGACCTGACCATTCTGAACGGAAATTGTACCATGTTCCAGCCCAATTTTGAGCAATTATTGCTCGGGTATCTCAATCGTCAGGATTAATTTCCTTTTTTATAATCTTCCAAGAATTTTTGCAATCCGATGTCCGTCAACGGATGGTTTAACAATGCCAAAATAGATGACAAAGGACCGGTCATAACATCGGCGCCTATTTTTGCACAGTGAACAATGTGCATCGGATGTCTTACCGACGCGGCGAGAATTTGGGTTTCAAATTCGTAATTGTCATAAATTTGGCGGATGTCCATAATCAGGTCAAGCCCGTCGGTGGAAACGTCGTCCAAACGTCCGATAAACGGAGAAACGTAAGTGGCTCCGGCTTTTGCAGCCAACAGTGCCTGTCCTGCAGAAAAAACCAAAGTGCAATTGGTACGAATTCCCTGTTCGCTAAAATAGCGAATTGCCTGAATGCCGTCTTTTATCATCGGTACTTTCACCACGATTTGTTCATGCAATTCCGCCAAAGCTTCCCCTTCTTTTATGATGGATTCAAAATCCGTGGCAATAACTTCAGCCGAAACATCTCCATCCACAATGTTGCAAATATCCACATAGTGTTTCATGATGTTGTCAGAACCGGTAATTCCTTCCTTTGCCATCAACGACGGATTGGTCGTTACACCGTCGAGAATTCCTAAATTTTGCGCTTCTTCTATTTGTGCAAGGTTTGCTGTATCGATAAAAAACTTCATATCCTAAGGGGTTTGTTATATTAAATTTTAATTAAATCGCTGGCAATCAATCATTAATCCTATTCAATTAAGGTTTAAAAGATTTCTGCAAAGATAGAAAATTAAATGCAGTTCCGCTGCGATTCCCCATGTTCAATCTTTCGATAAAAAATCGAATTTAAGTTTACGGATGATTGAATTGATATTGAATCGCGAAGGTGTAAAAAGCTATATTTTTTTAACCAAATTGGAATTGTAGTACTCCGAGTTACTGGTGACTTCTTTACCAAGCCATTCAGGTTTGGCAAAAGGTTCATCTTCATCGGTCAATTCAATTTCGGCAATGACCAGGCCTTTTAAAGCTCCTTGAAATTCATCCACTTCAAATACATGAGAATTGACAGGGATTTCATAACGAATTTTATCGATAATTCCGGGTTCGCACAATTCTAATAAGGCTTGCGCATCTTCTAAGGAAATGCTGTGTTCCCATTCAAATCGAGTGGTTCCGGACGGATTTGATTTCCCTTTGACCGTAAGCATTCCTTGATCTCCGAAAATTCGAACGCGAACCGTCCGCTCCGGATCGGTGTTTAAAAATCCCTGAATAATGCGTGTTTGTTTTTGCGCTTCCTTTTTATAAGCATCATTGCGAACCAAAAATTTTCTTTCTATTTCGTTCATTGCTGCATTTGGTTTGAGGCTATTTTTTTAATTTCATCGGAAGGAATATACATTTTAGGATAACCAACTTCTTCCAATTTGACCATCGCTTCTGCAATCGTTTCCGCTTTGATATAACGATAGCTTTTGGGAATTAAAAAATTAAAAATTCTAAAAAATAGTTCTCCGATTCTTTCTCCGATGCGCGTCTCCTTTCTGTCTCCAACGATTAATGAAGGTCGTAAAATATAGGTATTGGGAATTTGCTCGGCTTCCACAGCTTTTTCCATTTTCCCTTTGGTTCGGCTGTAAAAAATTTTACTGTCCGGATTGGAGCCAAAGGAAGAAATGACAACATAAGTCGGGATTCCCTGTTCCTTTGCTAATTTTGCGGCCACAACGGGAATGCCGTAGTCAATTTTAAAATAAAGGTCTTTATTCGGCGTTTTGGCTTTGGTCGTGCCAATACAGCAATAAACAACAGTCCCTTTAAATAAATGTTGGTAAGATTCTAATTTGAGTAAATCGACAATGTGTTCTTCCAGTTTGGGTGAAGTGATTCCGGTGGAACGGCGGGTCAATACTTTAATCAATTCAAAATCGGGATGCTGAAGCAGTTTCTGTAACAAAATACTTCCTGTCAATCCGGTGGCACCGATGAGAATGGCGGTTTTTTTCATATCTTTTTTTATTATTAAGTTTTCAATAAACTTAAATAACGCTTAAAGGTATTAATTTTGACTTTATGGAGTTTGATTTTCCCATCAGAAAAATTATTCATATCGATATGGATGCGTTTTATGCTTCCGTAGAACAATTGGATTTTCCCAATTTAAAGGGGAAGCCGTTGGCAGTGGGCGGAGGTGAAAAACGAGGCGTGGTCGCTGCTGCAAGTTATGAAGCGAGAAAATACGGTGTACGGAGTGCAATGAGCGGAAAATTGGCACGTGAATTATGTCCGCATCTTATTTTTGTACCTACACGCTTTGAACGCTATCGTGAAATCTCCTCAAAAATTCGAGAACTTTTTTTTGAATACACCGATTTGGTCGAACCCCTTTCGCTGGATGAAGCGTATTTAGATGTTACGAAAAATAAAAAAGGCTTATTCAGCGCTACGGTCATTGCCCGGGAATTGCGAGGCAGAATCAAAGAAGAAACCGGATTGAACGCCTCGGCGGGAATTTCGATAAACAAGTTTATTGCAAAAATTGCAAGTGACATCAATAAGCCCAATGGACAAAAAACCATTCCGCCCGAAGCGGTTATCTCCTTTTTAGAAAATCTGGATGTCAAGAAATTTTACGGCGTAGGCAAAGTGACACGAAATAAAATGTACCGATTGGGAATTTTCACCGGCCTCGATTTAAAAAATAAAAGCCTTGAATTTTTAGAAAAGCATTTTGGAAAAAGCGGTTCACATTATTACAACATAGTCCGCGGCATCCACAACAGTCCCGTGAGAACCTTCCGGCTTCAGAAATCACTGGGAGCAGAACACACATTTTCAGAAAACATCACTTCCGAAGTGTTTATGATTGAACATTTGGAAAACATTGCTGCTCAAGTAGAAGAACGGCTTTATCGGCGAAAACTTGCCGGGAAAACCATCACTTTAAAAATACGTTACAGCGATTTTACCTTGCAAACTCGAAGTCGCACCATTGAAACGTATGTTTATAAGAAAACTGCCCTTTTAAAAATTGTAAAAGAATTGCTGTATCAGGAGAAGCTTAAAGATTCGGTACGATTGCTTGGGATTTCGGTTTCCAATTTGAACAACGAAGCTCCCACCGTGAACAAACCCTTTCCGAAGGAAGAACAGCTTCGTCTGGAGTTTTAAAGAAGCAATCCGAACTACAACGTGGGTTCACGGGAAATAAAAAAGCGCAACTCTTTCTATTAAAAGTAGTTGCGCCTTTTGGTTGCGGAGGAAGAGGGATTCGAACCCCCGGAGGTGTGACCCTCAACGGTTTTCAAGACCGCCGCATTCGACCACTCTGCCATTCCTCCTTGCATTTCTCGGTAATCCAACGTTTGAAATAATCAAACCATCGATTGCCGTAATTGCGGTTGCAAATATAAAAAGCTTTTTGATATTCAGGAATTATTTTCAGCATTTCATTGAATTTTTATTTCCGTACAATTTTGAACCTTTTCAATGCTTCGTATTTTATCCTTAACTTTGCCTGATGTCGCTATAGGGAATCGTACATAACCCATTTCCAAATAGGACAATTTAAAACAAATCAAATAAATTCCTGCATCATGAGATCATCCGGTACGATAGACAAATTAAAATGGAGATACGCCACCAAGAAATTTGACAGTTCTCGGAAACTCTCCGAGGATAAAATTCGCGTGCTTAAAGAAGCGTTTAACCTCACCGCAACTTCCTACGGATTGCAGCCTTTAAAAATGGTTGTCATTTCCGATCAAGACATCAAAGAAAAACTCATGGAATATACGTATTATCAACCCCAGGTTCGGGATGCCTCTCATGTGTTGGTATTGTGTATTGAACGTGAAATCGATGCTTCATTTATCGTTGAACATTTTAAACGCGTCGAAGCAATTCGAAAAACGTCTCGCGATATTTTAGAACCTTACGAGCAAAATTTAATCGCTACTTTTTCAGAAAAAGAGAAAGAAGAAATTAAAGTGTGGATGACCAATCAGCTGTATCTTACGCTTGGGGCGTTGTTGACGGTGTGCGCCATAGAAAAAATCGATTCTTGTGCCATGGAAGGCTTCCAACCTGAAAAATACGATGCATTTTTAGGACTTGACAAACGCGGTTTGGAATCGGTCATCGTACTGCCTGTGGGATATCGGGATACTTCCGATTTTTTCTCGAATCTCAAAAAAGTAAGACGCGGAGTGGACGAATTAATTATCGAACTTTAATTGCGGTCTCTTAATAGCGAATGTAATCTATAATTTGCAAACCGTATCCGATCATTCCCACCCGTTTTGTTTCCTGACTGTTGGAGATCAACCGGATTTTGTGAATGCCCAATTCGTGAAGAATTTGCGCTCCGATTCCAAAATCTTTTACATCGGAAACAATTCGCGGCGCTTTTGCAACCTTCCCGGGTGTTTGCATTTCTTTTAATTCCTTTAACCGATTTAACAAGTTTAAGGACTGCATCTGCTGATTGACAAAAACAATGGCTCCTTTTTCTTCTTGCTCGATGATTTTGAACATGTCGTCCAATTTTTTCTCGGCATCATCGGTAAGTGCTGTTAAAATATCACTATTCACCAAGGTTGCATTCACTCGCACAGGTACCGGTTCATCGGCATTCCAACTTCCTTTGGTCAGTGCAAAATGAATTTGATTGTTTGTAGTTTGGCGATAAGCCACCAATCGAAATTCGCCGAATTGGGTTTGCAGCATAAAATCTTCTTTTTTCTCGATAAGTGAATCGTGTTCCATACGGTATTTCACCAAATCTTCAATCGATATGAGTTTCAAATCAAATCGCTCTGCAACTTTAACCAATTCCGGCAAGCGGGCCATGGTTCCGTCTTCATTAAGAATTTCTACAAGAATTCCCGCGGGTTTTAGCCCTGCCAGTCTAGCCAAATCAATTGCGGCTTCCGTATGTCCGGTACGTCTTAATACGCCGCCTTCTTTTGCCCGCAGCGGAAAAATATGTCCGGGGCGACCTAGGTCAGAAGGTTTGGTAGACTCATCGACCAATGCTTTAATGGTTTTGGCACGATCGTGAACTGAAATTCCGGTGGTACACCCGTGTCCCAGTAAATCTACAGAAACGGTAAATTGGGTGTGATGCAAAACCGTATTGTTTTCAACCATCATTTTCAAATCCAACTGATTGCATCGCTCTTCTGTAAGCGGTGCACATATCAATCCCCTGCCGTGTGTCGCCATGAAATTAATCATCTCGGGGGTTACTTTTTCAGCTGCGGCAATAAAATCGCCTTCATTTTCTCGGTTTTCATCATCCACTACAATGACGACTTTTCCTTGTCGGATGTCCTCAATTGCAGACTCAATGGTGTCTAATTTTATATTCTTTTTCTCAGTAGTTTTCATAGCAAAAAATCTTGTGCAAAGGTAATAAATCGAAAGGAGGTTTCAGACATTAAAAAAACCTGACATTTTCCCGGTTTTTAAATATGAACAAATCGCACATTATTTGCGAGCTTTTTTCTTTTTAGACAGCCCGATCCAACGCCCTATACGCTGAATAAATGCATCCATATCAAAAATCCCTTGGTCCGTAGTGGCTCGGTATGTCAGCCAAATACTCAACGGAAACATAATGCCCGTACTTAACCAAGCGGCAATATAGGGTGCAATGGTTCCGTCCTCGGCACTGTTTTTAGCAAAAATCCCAATGAAGTGGTAGGTCAAAAACAGTAAAACAGCTACCACCATCGGCAGTCCCATTCCTCCTTTGCGAATAATGGCTCCCAAAGGCGCGCCCACAAAAAACAGGATGATACAGGAAACACTCAACACGTATTTTTCATGCAACGCAATTTCCGTTTTGTTCAATCGACGGGTCTTGTGACGAAAATCTTCTTTTTTTGCAAGGGTCGTCTGATAAGTACCCCGTGCATTGTTGACCGCCATTTTTACAATTTGTTGTTTGAAATTATCGGGATATAAATCCAATACGGTATTAATTTCGCCAATAGGTTCTGATGACAGTGAATCCTGTTTGATTAAAGGCATTTCACTCAATTTTTCTATTCCCGAACGATAATACATATTGCGCGTATAAGAATTGATATCGGTAGTGTAACTTCGCGACATCGAGTCTATTTCTACACGAAGTTCACTGATATTATACATATTTTGATTTTCGACGTTGTGTTCTTGATCGATATCGCGTTTGTTCAATTCGGTCAAATCGATATTAATCCAATATTCATCAAAATAACTTTTGGCAAAGGGAGCCCGTGCCTGACTTTGCGGATTGTCATTCCATACTTCTTCATAGTAATTTCCGTCGTTGAGAATAAGCGAAAGGGTATTGCTTCCTTCGGCACTTTCTAACTTTCCGCTGGTGGCTTTAATTACCGTCAGGTTGTTATTGGGACGTCGTTCATTTTTCTTGTGAATGATTACATTGTGCAAGAACTGTCCGCGATCACCGGTTTTTTCATCCACTTTGATGTTGAACAAATCTCCAATCTGGCTGAATTGTCCTTCCGCAATGACCAATGAAGGTTGAAACTGAGAAATATTGCGTCGCAAGTTTTGCCATTTGTATTCGGAATAAGGAATCACATTATTGGCGAAGAAAAATCCGATTATGGCAAGAAAAAGGATAAAAAGCATCACACTTCCCATCGCGCGTTGTAAGGATATTCCGGACGATTTCATAGCCGCAAACTCATACTTTTCGGCAAAAGATCCGAAAACCATCAACGAGGTGACTAAAATCGTCAATGGAAGCACCAAAGGCATCATTTTTGGAGAAAAATACCAAAGGAATTTCAGGATAATCATCGCGTCCAAATCCTTTCCTGCCAGTTCTGAAATGTACAACCAAATGGTCTGAAGCACGAATATAAACATCAGAATGATAAAGACTCCCAAAAAAGTCTTCAGATAACTGACAAGTATATAGCGATCTAAAATTTTCACCGGGGAAAATTAAAGCTTATTTATGTAATATCCGTTGTTTCGGTATCTGTCTTCATCAAAAGTAAAAAGTGTTTTAGAAAGCGGTTGATTTGTTTTAAAAGAATTGATGGTAACGGTAAACTGCATCCCTTCTTTGTTTGATTGAATCATTTTGTAAATATGCTTTGTCTGTGCATCAATTCCCAACAACACATTTTTAACGGTTGATTTGGAATCGGTTGGTGTCAATTTGATGTACTGAATCTTTCTTCCTTTTACATTTTGCTGAATGTCCATTTGGGCGTTGTATCCTTTTTCGTAAAAAGTCAACATTTTATTGGGAGTAATTTCGGCATCGTTGTCGGCGGTGTAGGTTGAAATAGTTACTTCCTCATCTTCGGGAACGATGGTATAAATTTTATTGCCATCAAATATGCGGGTAGTTCCCATCATATTCAACACGTATTTATTTCCTTCTAATGTCACATCACCACGAGTTTCTTGTTTGATACTTTTCTCGGGATTGATCATAAAATATTTAAATTCTATTAAAATGTTGTTGTAGCTTCTGACTTTTTTTGTTACCTCGTTAAGCAATTGCTGTGCTTGAGAATCTTGTTGCGAAAAAGCTGAGAGTGAGGCAAATGTCAGCAGACTGACTAAAATTAGTTTTTTCATGAGATTACAAATTTTGTCTTGTAATTTTATTCGGACACGTTATTCGTTTTGTTCTTCATTTAAAAGCTGATTCAGCGCATCAATTGTCGGAACGAGCACCTCTCTTGCTTTGCTGCCTTCAAAAGGTCCTACGATTCCTGCAGCTTCCAATTGGTCTATAATTCTTCCTGCTCGGTTGTATCCCAATTTCAATTTCCGTTGGAGCAAGGAAGTAGAACCGGATTGTGCAATGACAATTGTTTCTGCAGCTTCTCTAAATTTTGGATCACGGTCGTCGATATCAATATCAAGAGTTGTGCCAGCTTCTTCTCCTACATATTCGGGTAAAAGCAATGCTTCCGGATATGCCTTTTGAGCGCCGATAAAATCCACAATATCGGCAACTTCGGGCGTATCGACAAAAGCACATTGCAAACGGGTCAATTCATTTCCTTGGGTATAAAGCATGTCTCCGCGTCCAATTAATTGGTCGGCACCGGAGTTGTCAAGAATGGTTCGGGAATCGATTTTACTGGTCACTCGGAACGCTACCCGTGCCGGGAAATTAGCTTTGATAATTCCCGTAATCACATTGACGGAAGGTCGTTGGGTAGCGATAATCAAATGAATTCCTATGGCACGTGCCAATTGGGCTAGTCTGGCAATAGGCGTCTCTACCTCCTTGCCGGCAGTCATTATCAAATCTGCAAATTCATCGATTACCAATACAATATACGGCAAAAACCGATGTCCCTCATTGGGATTCAGTTTGCGATTTTTAAATTTTTGGTTGTATTCCTTGATGTTCCGTACCATTGCATCTTTGAGCAAGTCGTAACGGGCATCCATTTCAATACACAGGGAATTTAACGTGTTTATGACTTTGGTGGTATCGGTAATAATCGCCTCGTCACTGTCCGGTAATTTTGCCAAATAATGACGTTCAATTTTATTAAAAAGCGTGAGTTCGACTTTCTTGGGATCGACCAGAACAAATTTTACTTCAGCCGGATGTTTTTTATACAACAGCGAAGTGAGAATTGCATTGAGTCCCACCGATTTTCCTTGACCGGTAGCTCCCGCCATCAGCAAGTGAGGCATTTTTGCCAAATCTGCTACGAAGGTTTCATTGCTGATGGTTTTTCCAAAAGCGATAGGCAATTCCATCTCTGCATTTTGAAATCGCTGTGAAGCAATCACCGAACGCATCGAAACGGTTTTTGGATTTTTATTGGGCACTTCAATTCCGATAGTACCCCGACCGGGAATGGGCGCAATTATCCGAATGCCTAATGCAGAAAGCGACAGCGCAATATCATCTTCCAAGTTTTTAATTTTTGAAATTCGAATTCCCGCATCCGGAATAATTTCATACAACGTAACCGTAGGACCGACCGTCGCTTTAATATTCGATATCCCGATTTTGTAATTGTTGAGCGTTTCTACAATTTTGTTTTTATTTTCTTCTAATTCTTCCTGATCGATTGTAATTCCCGATCCTGAAGTATGATCTTTTAATAAATCCAAAGGAGGAAAACGGTAATTACTCAGTTCCAAACGCGGATCGAACTGACCGAAATCTTTAACCAATTTTTCGCTGATACTTGCTATCTCCTCTTCTTCGGGTGCTTCTTCAACTTCCATTTGGACTTCCACTTGTGGTGTTGAAGCACTTTGATCGCGCTCGGGTGTTAAGGAAATGCTTTCACTGCCCTCTTGTTTTACCGCATCCGGCGTCCCTTGCGCTGTACTTTTCGACCAAGAAACTTCTTCAGGCTTAAACGTTTTTACCGTAGGAGTTTCTGTTTCTTCTTTTGGATTTCGATCAGCACGAACTTCAACATTTCTTTCTTGCTCTATTTCTTTTGAGGTTTCCAATTCATCCTTCAGCGTTGCTTTGGAGGATTTAAATGCACCGACAATGGTATCGGGAGTAATTTTTAAGCGCATGACTAAATAAAAAATCATGACAAATGCAAGCAAAAGCGCGGTTCCTGTTGCGCCGATATAATCTTGTAAATAATCGTTCATTTCAAAACCGATGACTCCTCCCAAGAGGGCAAGTTCTGTATGAAAAAAGCCAAAAAACACAGAAAACCAAACCATGAGGAGCAATCCCCAAAACCAAAACGTAACCAGTGGTGCTTTGGTTTTATTCATAAACAGATACCATCCGCTAATCAGGATGAGGAATGCCAATATGAATGCTGCGACTCCGAAACCGTCATAAATAAAAAGATGTCCCATAAAAGCGCCGAATTTGCTCAACAAATTTGAAGTTTCTGTTTTACGCTCGCTGAGATTTCCTAACTGACTTTGATCCGGTTCCCAAGTGAAAAAATAGGAAACAAAAGAAAGAATGAGTGCAATTCCAAAAAACATGAGGAAACTCCCCAAGATAACTTGCTGTCTTTTAGACAATGCAAGTTTCATTCTTTTAGAAGGTGTAGCAGGTTTTATTTTTTCTTTTCTTTTAGCCATTCAGGAACCGATAATTTTTGAGCAAAAATACAAATAAGCAATAGGAAAATCGATTGCTCGCTTGAAATTGAATTTCTATTTTTCAGCACTCATAAAAGTGAATTAAGTTTAGGGATATAGATAATGCACCCGATGATAATTGCTGCCATGGCAGCCATACATACGGCTCCGGCGGCTATGTCTTTTATAAATCCTATTTTTTTATGAAATTCGGGATGAATAAAATCTGCAATTTCTTCTACTGCCGTGTTGAGCCCTTCAATACTGAGTACCATACCGATAGCAAAGGTTTGAAGCATCCACTCCGTCGGAGAAATCCCAACGTAAAATCCCACAATCGTCATAAAAATTCCGATGCCCGTTTGAACTTGAATACTCGCTTCATTTTTTAAGAGCAGCCATGCACCTTTAAGCGCATAACCGCCTCCTTTAATACGTTTTCCAATATAGGTTTTCCACATGCTTTGTACGTATGTTTTTGAAAAAAATCATTTCAATCGCTAATTTATAAAATCAGATTTCGATTGACAAAGGTGTAATTTTTTACCTTTCCATATACGAGTCGTTCCAATTTTTAAACTTATAATTTTATTGTTAATAATGCAATTGCAAGAAGCATCTAATAAATTAGAAATAAAACATTTAATATATTCAAAAAATAAAGTGATTCAGAATCAAATGTATGCAATTAAAGTGTTATTCCTAAAACAAAAATAAAAAAGCCACTTCAGTTAAGAAGCGGCTTCTCTACAATTTTAAAACAAGACCGTTAAGCGTCTATGGAGCCTAACACTTTTTTGGCAAATGCATTTGCTGCATCTCGTTCTGCCATTCCGTCTTCAATCATTTTATGAACTTCCACTGCACCGCAAAGGTTTGTAATCAGTTCACCAATGACGTCCATTTCTTCTTCTGTGATTCGTTTAAATTCACAGTATGATTCCAATACTTCAATACAATTCTCAAGTTTTTCAACTTCATTATTGCGTTGAAGGTGTCTAATTGCCGGTAACTTCATCTACTAATTCTTTTAAAACTTCAAATTTATTCGTCTGTACCTGGTTAACAAAAGCACCATCTTTAAAAGTCGCAAAAGTTGGAAGATTGTCTACTTTTGCCAATTTTCGACTTTCAGGATATTTTTCTGCGTCAACAAGAACGAATTTAAATCCCTCAGTTTCAGAAGCCAGTTTTTTAAACTTGGGTTTCATCAATCTGCAGTTTCCACACCATCCGGCAGCATATTGGATTACAACGTTCTTATCATTCGCAATCAACTCCTGTAAGTTGTCCTCCTTCAATTCTTCAAACATAGTTTTTATTTTTTAAGATATTCAGAAACACCTTCTCTGGAAGCTGTCATTGCTTCTTTTCCTTCTTCCCAATTTGCAGGGCAAACCTCACCTTTTTCCTGAACATGGGTATAGGCATCAACCAAACGGATATACTCTTTTACGTTTCGTCCCAGCGGCATATCGTTAACACTTTCGTGGAAAATTTTACCTTCTTCATCAATCAAGTACGTAGCTCTGTACGTTACGTTGTCTCCTTTTACCAACAACGTATCGGTTTCTTCATCATACTCTTCTTCTGCATCGAGAATACCGAGCGCACTTGATAAGTTTCTAGCCGTATCAGCCAATAAAGGATAGGTAACGCCTTCAATTCCACCGTCGTCTCTTGAGGTGTTTAACCATGCAAAGTGCACTTCGGGAGTATCGCAAGAAGCTCCGATTACCATGGTATTGCGGTCTTCAAATTCTTTTAAATATTCCTGAAACGCATGAATTTCTGTCGGACATACATACGTGAAATCTTTCGGGTACCAGAAAAGTAATACTTTCTTTTTGTTTTTTTGAGCTTCTTCTAAAATGTTAATTTTAAAAGTGTCGCCCATTTCATTCATAGCATCAACTGTAATGTTTGGAAATTTTTTACCTACTAATGACATAATTTATTGTGTTTTAAGTTATTTTTTTCTGACACAAATTTACAAATGTAGCTCCTTCTAATCCATGAATTTTCAATGTAATAATTTATAATGTAATAGATTTTTGCTATGGTAACAAACACGCGCTATAGAACGGATTTATCCGTATTGGAAAGCTGCCGAATTTTGATTCGGAAAGCTGCAAATAACAAAGTCATAAAGGGACTGAGCCAGTTGAAAATAGCATATCCCGCATACTGCACCGTGTCCACTCCCAACACGCCACTTTGATAGGCGCCGCAAGTGTTCCAAGGAACAAGCACGGAAGTTACGGTACCCGAATCTTCGAGTGTTCTGGACAGGTTTTCGGGAGCCAGTCCTTTATCTTTAAACGCTTGCGCATACATTTTTCCCGGAATTACGATTGCGAGATATTGATCGCTTGCCGTGATGTTCAATGCCAAGCAACTCGCTACCGTGCTGGCAAATAGTCCGAAAGTGGTGTGAAATAAATTTAACAATGCTTTACTGATTGCCGCTAAAGCACCAATGGCGTCCATAATTCCACCAAATGCCATGGCGCAGATGATAAGCCAAATGGTGTTTAACATTCCGGTCATTCCTCCGGAAGAAAATAAATCCTTCAACGCTTCATTATCAGTTGGAATTTCTGTGCTTACGGTAATGGCATTCATCAATCCTTTGTAACCATTTTCGAAGGTCAGCGAAGTTCCGCCTCCGATTCCGGCAACGATATCCGGTTGAAATATCAAAGCCGCAAATGCTGCCAATAATGTACCGATGAGGAGTGCAATTAAAGGAGACGTTTTCTTAACGATCAATACAATAACAACAATCGGGACAATAAACAACCACGGACTTACATTGATAGTTTCTTTGACTGCTTGAGAAATGGTATGAGTATCACTAACTCCCGCCGTATCTATAGTCAATCCGATAACAGTAAAAACAATAAGAGTCACAATTAAGGTTGGCACGGTGGTATAAAGCATGTAACGAATGTGGGTAAACAAATCTGTCCCTGCCATCGCCGGCGCGAGATTGGTGGTATCACTCAACGGAGACAATTTATCTCCAAAATAGGCTCCTGAAATAACAGCTCCGGCGGTCATTCCCAAGGGTACTCCCAAAGCGCCTGCAATGCCTATGAGTGCAATACCGACTGTGGCGGAAGTAGTCCAACTGCTTCCGGTTGCCAGGGAAATGACGGCACAAATAACCACACAAGATGCCAGAAAAACCGTGGGGTTTAATATTTGCAATCCGTAATAAATCATCGTGGGAATGATACCGCTAATCAACCAGGTTCCTGCCAAAGCGCCTACCATCAATAAAATTAAGATGGCACTTGATGTAGACCGGATATTCTCTGAAACTTTATCCAACATTTTGTCAAAGCTCACCTTGTTGAAAAACCCAACAATTGCCGCAACGGCACCTCCCAATAACAGTATAAATTGATTGCTCCCATCGAGGGCACTATCTCCATAAGCATAAAAAACATTATAAAACAGCATTAAAATCAATGCGATTACAGGAATAAGCGCATGCCAGATACTTAATTCTCTATTTTCGTCAGGTTGATCCTCCGGAGGTTGGGTGGAGTGGTTGTTTTGAGTTGTCATGATTTAATTGAAATAGAATGTAATGTTACGATTTTGAGAAAAGCTTTGCAAGTTTAATTTTTTAAAGAAATAAGCTTTTATGCTCTAACATCTTGCAATGGCTTAATCTAATGCGATAAGAAGCACATAATTATCGTCGTATTTACATGCAACAATTTGCGACTCTTCTAAAAATAAAGACCCCTGATATTTTTTACTTTCTGGAAATAAATGAGAGCTATTACAAAACTCCAAGTTCATTCATACAGTTGCGCATCATTTGATACGTGCGTTCGATGTCATTGTCCAAACCAATGCTGATGCGAATCAAGCCTTCCGACAATCCCATGGCTGCTTGTTCATCTTCAGGTATTTCAGATGAGGTAGAAGTTCCGGGCGCACTAAAAAGCGTTTTATAAAATCCTAAACTTACGGCAAGATATCCCAAATTTCTTTCCTGCATCAATTCCATCAAGGCATTTGCTTTTTCCAAGCTTCCGGCATCCAAAGTCAGCATTCCGCCGAAACCAAATTCTTCATTCATTTGAGACTTGAACAATTCGTGGTCTTTATGAGATTTTAATCCCGGATACACCACACGAAGTCCGTCGTTTTCAAACTTTTCGGCGAGATACAATGCGTTTTTACTGTGTTGTTTGATACGAATGTGAAGGGTTCGAAGGTTTTTTAAAATGGACGCAGCGCGCAAACTGTCTAAGGCAGGACCGAGCAGCATGTTGGCACCGTCGTTCACATCGCGTAGCAAATCGATGAATTCTTTTGTAGCACAAGTAACTCCTCCCATTGTGTCGCTGCTTCCGTTTATAAATTTGGTCAAGCTGTGAAAAACGACATCCGCTCCCAGTTGTGAAGGCGTGATGCTCAAAGGCGAGAATGTATTGTCAACCAATAATTTTAAATTGTGTTTTTTAGCGATTTCTGTAAGTTTGGAAAGATCAGCTACTTCCAAAAGCGGGTTGCTCACACTTTCGCAATAAATAAACTTCGTATTTTCTGTGATTGAATTTTCAACCTGCTCCAGATTGGTAATGTCAACAAAGGTCGTTTCAATATTATAACGCGGCGTGAAGTTCTTTAAAAAGGCATAAGTTCCTCCATAAATGGTACGACTGGCAACAATATGGTCTCCGGCTTTACACAATTGCAAAATAGCAGGCGCGATGGCTCCCATTCCGGTTGCGCTGACATTTGCACTTTCCGTTCCTTCCATCTGCGCCAAAGCTTCACCAAGATAAAGATTGGAAGGCGATGAATGTCGGGAATACAAATAGCAACCCTCGGTATTTCCTTCAAAGGTATCGGCCATAGATTTGGCTGAAAGAAAAGTATATGTAGAAGAATCGGAAATGGAAGGATTGACGCCTCCAAATTCTCCGAAATATTGTAAATCTTGTATTTTATCTGCTGGTTTAAATGCCATTGTTAAGTAAATTTTAAAATTACACAAATGTGAGAAAATTATCACCAAAAGCCAAGTAATTTAATAAACTTCTATACAAATATAGTAGGTTGATAGTTTTCTATTTCTGTACTTTACTGTTACCTTTGTGTTTTATTTTTTAAAATCCATTTTATGAAAACTTACGATGTTGCAGTAATAGGTTCCGGCCCGGGTGGTTATGTGGCTGCCATACGCTGCTCACAATTAGGATTAAAAACAGCAATTATTGAAAAATACGACGTTCTCGGCGGAACTTGTTTAAATGTCGGGTGTATTCCCAGTAAAGCTTTATTGGATTCTTCACATCATTACGAAGACGCGCTCAAGAATTTTGAAGAGCACGGCATTGAAATTAAGGGCGATTTAAAATTGAATCTCAAGAAAATGATGAAGCGCAAAGATTCCGTGGTTGAACAGACAACCAAAGGCATCGATTATTTGATGAATAAAAACAAAATCGATGTTTACCAAGGCATCGGCTCCTTCAAAGATACGACGCACATTAAAATTGAGGGAGAGAAATCTCAAGAAATTGAAGCAAAATACAGCATCATTGCAACAGGGAGCAAACCTTCCAGTCTGCCGTTTATAAAATTGGATAAAAAACGAATCATTACTTCTACCGAAGCATTAAGTCTCAAAGAAGTTCCTGAGCATTTAATCGTTATCGGCGGAGGAGTCATCGGACTGGAATTGGGTCAGGTGTACCACCGTTTGGGAGCGGAAGTAACGGTCGTGGAATATATGGATAAAATCATCCCGACTATGGATGGCGCACAATCCAAAGAATTACTGAAAGTATTAAAAAAACAAGGCATTAAATTCTATTTGTCACATCAGGTTTCTGCAGTTTCCTCAAAAGGGAAAAAAGTAACCGTTACGGCTACCGACAAAAAAGATAAGGAAATAAGCATTACCGGCGATTATTGTTTGGTGTCGGTTGGAAGAAGGGCTTATACCGACGGATTAAACTTGGAAAAAGCCGGCATCAAAGTTACAGACAGAGGTCAAGTGGAAGTCAACGACCAATTACGTACCAATGTTGAAAACATCTATGCCATTGGCGATGTAGTAAAAGGACCTATGTTGGCGCACAAAGCTTCTGAAGAAGGAGTGATGGTTGCAGAAATTATTGCGGGTCAAAAACCGCATATTAACTATGACTTAATTCCGAGTGTGGTTTATACCTGGCCTGAAGTTGCATCTGTAGGAAAAACGGAAGAACAACTAAAAGAGGCAAATACCTCCTACAAAACCGGACAATTTCCAATGAGAGCTTTGGGAAGAAGCAGAGCCAGCGGCGATATTGACGGATTTGTCAAAATTCTCTCAGACAGTGAAACTGATGAGGTTTTGGGAGTTCATATGGTCGGTGCTCGTGTAGCCGATTTGATTGCAGAAGCAGTAGTTGCTATGGAATATCGTGCAAGTGCAGAAGACATCGCACGAATGACGCATGCGCACCCAACTTATGCCGAAGCTGTAAAAGAAGCTGCATTGGCCGCTACGGATAACAGACCGCTTCACATTTAAGTGATTTAAAGACTGCTTAAAAAAGTCTAATATTTATAAAATAACCGTCATTTTTTTCTTAATGACGGTTATTTTATTTTTTTGAATTAAGAAAGGGAATCGAGGTTGTCGATTCCCTTAAATTTTAATTATGGTGGTGTGTGTGTTTCACACAGTCGTATTCATATCCCAAGCTTCGAGATAATCTGCAACACGCTGCACAAATTGCCCGCCCAAGGCTCCGTTTACCACACGGTGGTCATAACTGTGTGATAAGAACATTTTGTAACGAATTCCGATAAAATCACCTTCAGGAGTTTCGATGACAGCAGGAACTTTACGGATGGCTCCCAACGCGAGAATTCCTACTTGCGGCTGATTGATAATGGGCGTACCCATAATGCTGCCAAAGGTTCCAACGTTGGTAACCGTATACGTGCCCCCTTGAATTTCATCGGGTTTTAATTTGTTGTTTCGCGCGCGATGGGCAAGATCATTTACAGCTTTTGCCATTCCCAATAAATTTAAGCGATCGGCATTTTTAATCACGGGCACAATCAAATTCCCATCCGCCAATGCTGCTGCCATTCCGAGGTTAATATTTCCTCTTTTAATGATTTTATCACCATCTACCGAAATATTCATCATCGGGAAATCACGCAACGCTTTTGCTACGGCTTCCATAAAAATAGGTGTAAAAGTCAGCTTCTCCCCTTCTCGCTTTTCAAATGCTGCTTTGTGCTTGTTTCTCCAATTCCAGATGTTGGTTACATCACACTCTACAAACGACTGTACGTGAGCTGAAGTAGCCACACTGGAGGTCATGTGTTGTGAAATCAGTTTGCCCATACGCGTCATTTCGATAATCTCATCTTCTCCGCTAATGCTGATGGGTGTTTTGGTAACCGGAGCTGCTGCTTTTGGTTCCGGCGTTGCTTGCGATGTGGAAGTTTGTGCTGCTTGCGGTTGAGATTGACGGGTTTTAACGTAGGACAAGATATCGTTCTTGGTAACACGTCCATCTTTTCCGGTGCCGGCAATGCTGTCTAATTCACTCTGAGAAATTCCTTCGGTAGCGGCAATATTTTTAACCAACGGAGAATAAAAACGTCCTTCAGAACTTTCGATTTTTGTATCGGCAGTGTCTTTTGCTGCGTCAACTCTTCCTTCGACTTCTTTTAAAACTTCAGCAGACGGCGCTGCAGCTTGTGCAACCTCGGCAACCGGAGTGTCTTCAGTTGCCACTTGTGAATCTGTTTCAATTATGGCAATGGTTTGTCCCACTTGAATTACATCATCCACCTCAAATAATTTTTCTACCAAAACGCCTTCAACTTCACTGGGAACTTCACTGTCCACTTTGTCGGTTGCGATTTCCAGAACCGGTTCGTCGAGTTCAATCGTATCGCCTACTTCTTTAAGCCATGTTGTCAGTGTCGCTTCTGCCACACTCTCTCCCATTTTAGGTAATTTTAATTCAAATTTTGCCATAATTAAATGTCCTTTATATTTAGCTCGCCTTTGCGATTTTGCTTTCAGATTTTAAGAGAATAAATACTCTTCTGGTTTATTAATTTACAACTTCAAAGGTTTGCAAAATTAATCAATATTTGTTCGTTATCAGAATTCAAATTTATTAAAATGTCAAAACCATCCCTTTTTCATCGCTTCTGTCGCTTCCTATGATAAAATTGGCAGCTTTTGGTCGAATTCTGAATCGATTGTTCTTACCACCAAGTGCATGCATGACTTCAAAAATACGACTGTATGGTATAGAATCCGCATCAAAGACAATCATACTGTTCTGAACAGAATCAAACGCATGGGGAAAATCCGCAAATTTTACTTTTAAAAGCTTCTCGAGACGGAGTATAAGCTCGGAATTGTCAGAAACAATATAATATGCTTGAAGTGGTGGCAATGATTTTACTTTTTCAGATTTTAAATTTTTATTTTTCCACTTTGCGAGTTTAACCCCCGAACTCACCACTTTTTCCAACAAGATATTTTTCTTAAAATGCTTGTCGTAAAAAATCTCCATCGCCCCATAAAATCGATCAAAATAAGCAGCGTTTCGTTGGGTGCTCTCGCCTTTGTAATGCAACACGGTAGTTTGACCGTAATAGTGATTCACATAGCCTGCTTTTTCAATTTTATAAGACAAGTCAATGTCTTCGCCATACATAAAATAATCTTCGTCAAAACCGCCTACGACTTCGTAAATTTCTTTTGTCATCAACATAAAAGCTCCTACCAAGACAGGAACTTTTCCATTTTCAAATTCCGAAATGTAGGAAGCATAATAATTTCCGCCGCGTCCCATTAATTTTTGCAGCGAAACCCACGGGGTGGGTAAATTTCTTTTGCTTTCCGGTAAAAAACTTCCGGTGCCGTCCATTAAACGCACGCCCAAACTTCCTATTCCCGGTGTTTTTTTATAATAATTCAATGCTTTGACAAATGTGTCTTCCGCCACTGCCGTATCGGGATTGAGAATGCAAAGATAGTTGCCTTTCGCTTTCTCAACTGCTTGGTTGTTTGCTTTGCTAAAACCGACATTCTCTGTATTTTGAATGTAAATCACTTCAGGAAACAGCGAAGCAACCATGCTGCCACTTTCATCGGAAGAAGCATTGTCAATTACGATGATTTCCGCCTCGAGATTACGGATGGCTTCCTGAACGGAGCGAAGACACTGTTCCAGAAAATAGCGAACGTTATAGTTGAGAATGACAACGGAAAGTTCCAACCTTATGTGCTTTTTAGTGAAGATTCAAAAGGAATGCGATGCAAGATACTTCTTCCCAACGTAATTTCATCGGCATATTCCAACTCATCGCCCACAGCTATTCCACGCGCAATGGTTGTTATTTTAATCTTGCAATTTTCTATTCGTCTGAATATATAGAAATTGGTAGTATCACCTTCGATAGTCGAACTCAGTGCAAAAACCAGTTCTTTCACTGCTCCGGTTTGGACTTTGTCAATTAAAGATTCAATGGTCAGATCATCCGGTCCGATTCCTTCTATCGGAGATATTTTCCCACCCAAAACATGGTACATTCCTCGGTATTGCCCTGTATTTTCAATTGCCATCACATCACGAATGTCCTCAACCACACAAATAAGGGTTTTGTCTCTTGAAGCATTGACACAGATTTCACATACATCGGTATCGCTGATATTGTAGCAACTTGCACAAAATTTTATTTCTTCCCGCATTTTTTGGAGTGCAGTTACCAAACTTGTCGTGTGTTCCTTGGGTTGTTTAAGCAAATGCAGTATCAATCGAAGTGCCGTTCTTTTACCCACCCCCGGAAACTGCGCCATTTCATCAACGGCTTTTTCTATTAATTTAGATGAAAATTCCATACATTAAATTCTTGTGCAAAGGTACTGAACCCATTCTTAAATTAAAATGGGCCTTGCTTTTTATGACAATTCAAACAAGACCGAGGAAAACGCTGAATTTTATAAGCAAAATCATTTTACAAGCAAGTTTCTAAAACCATTGGTCATATAAACCTGCTGGGTTCCGTCTTCATTTAGATAGGTAAGATACGCATCGATTTTATTGTTTTCCGACAACAATTTCTTTGCTTTTTCAAAGCCCATCGCCATCAAGGCTGTGGCATATGCATCGGCTTCGGCACACGTTTTGGCGACGACCGTAGCACTTGTCACATCACTCATTTCGGCTGAACCTGTCAAGGGATTGATGGTGTGAACATATTTTTTTCCCGTCGTTTCATCAACTCTGAATTTTCGATAATTTCCGGACGCGGCCAGCGCTTGATTTTCGAGTTGAATGGCAGCTTCATAACTTCGGTCTGTCAACTCGGAATCCGGTTTTTCAATGCCCACTGTCCATTTGCTGTTCTTGTTTTTATTCTGTCCTTTGGCAAGGATTTCTCCACCGATTTCAATCAAGTAATCGGTTAGGTCTTTAGAATCGAGATATTTTCCCACATAATCTACTCCGGCACCTTTGGCAATGGCATTGAAATCAATATAAATTTCGGGAGATTCTTTAAAAATTGTTCCGTTGTCATTCAGGCGTACTTTGTGAAAACCGACAAATTTCATCAAGGAATCTAAAGTTTGCGTATCCAAATTCATCAACGGGTTCTCTTCTCCAAAACCGTAAGCATTGCGTAACACGCCGACTGTCGGATCAAAAAAACCTTGGGATTCTTTATGAATTCTGTCTGATAATTTAAAGACCTCTTTAAAAAACGCATCCACCACCACTGTTGAATCACCATTATTGATTCTGGAAATATCGCTGTTTTTTATATAAGTGCTTGCCGACTGATTAATGGCATCAATCACCGAATCAACCCCTTTTTGAATCTCCTCCGGAGCTGATCCGTAATACTGAATGTGATAAGTCGTTCCAAAAGCCAGTCCTTCGATAGCTTGAAGTTTCTCATTTTGTTGGGTGCAACTTAACAGAAAAACGGAAAAGAATGCCAACAGGATTTTTTTCATTTAATTTCAATTAATCCGTTGTACATCAATGAAAAATCTTCGTCTTTAATGACCGGCTGTTCGTAATCATCGCCGTGACCAAGGCCCACTCCCGCATAAAACGTTCGTGCTTCAAATTTTTCGGCGTGTTTGCGGATGCGTTCCAACAGGGCTTTGTCATAATCGTCAATAGGATCGGGATACGCAATGGCCCTGACTACTATAAAAGATATTTTTTTCTCTTTTAAAACGACAAACTGCGGATCTCTTTTTAATTGTGAATTGACTCCCAAAAATTCATAGCCTTCTTCTTCCAATTTTTTCCCCACAATGTTCATGGCGAGATTATGGAGTTCTTGTTTTGTTAATTTCTCTTTCATTATACATAAAAATCTGATGATTAAATTTATGGTAAAATAAAAAAACCGCTTCAATAAACAGAAGCGGTTTTCAAATAATTAATAATTTTTAAGATCCGAAATCGTCGAATCGAATGTTTTCATCCGGGATTCCAAAGTCTTCTCCCATTTTCTGAACCGCTTCGTTCATAAGTGGCGGTCCGCAGAAATAGAGTTCAATATCTTCAGGCGTTTCGTGATGATTCAGATAATTGTCAATTACTACTTGGTGAATAAACCCAACGAATCCGTCGCCTTCTTCGTCATTGATATCTTTTTTGACTTTCCAATTGTCTTCTTCCAAAGGTTCAGACAACGCCATATAGAATTTAAAGTTAGGGAAACTTCGTTCCAATTCTCTAAAGTGTTCGATATAGAACAATTCTCTTTTCGAACGGCCTCCGTACCAATACGTAACTTTTCTGTCTGTCTTTAAGGTTTTGAAAAGGTGGTACAAATGTGAACGCATCGGAGCCATTCCTGCACCTCCTCCGACATACAACATTTCCGCATCCGATTCATTGATGAAGAACTCTCCGAAAGGTCCGGAAATGATAACTTTATCTCCTTTTTTAAGGCTGAAGATGTAGGAAGAAGCAATCCCGGGATTTACATTCATCCAACCGCCTTTAGCTCGGTCAAATGGTGGAGTTGCCACACGCACATTCAACATAATTTCACGTCCTTCTGCAGGATATGATGCCATGGAATAGGCGCGTTCAACGGTTTCTGTGTTTTTCATCACCAACGACCAGAGTTTGAATTTATCCCATTCTTCTTGGAATTTATCGGGAACGTCGTGTTCGTCCGGATGTGCGGTAATATCCATATCCGAATATTTTATTTCGCATGGAGGAATTTCAATTTGAATGTATCCACCGGCTTTGTAGTCCATATCTTCAGGAATTTCCACGACGAATTCCTTAATGAAAGAAGCAACGTTGTAATTTCGTACCACCACGGCTTCCCATTTTTTAATACCGAACACTTCTTCCGGAATACGGATATTCATATCTTGTTTTACGCGAACCTGACAACTCAAACGGACGCCTTCTTGCAGTTCTTTTCTTGTAAAGTGAGGGGTTTCGGTGGGCAATGGAGCGCCGCCCCCTTCTAAAACGACACAAGTACATTGAATGCAAGTTCCCCCGCCTCCACATGCTGAAGGGAGAAAAATCTTTTCGTTTCCTAGTGTTGACAATAAGGTTCCGCCACTGTTTACTTCGATGACTTTTTCGTCATTTATTGTAATTTTTACGGGACCTGAAGGCGACAACTTTTCTTTTGTAAACAAAAGTATCGCAATGAGAAACAACGTTAAAACCAATAGGAATATAACGGTTATTGTAATTACTCCCAACGTGCTTATTTCTAAGAAAAACATACTATTCTTTGGTTAAGGTTTGATTATCCAAAACAGAAATTGTTTTGTCTGTATTATTAGACTCGTTTTGTAGTTGTTCGGTTTCGACGCCCATAACAGGAGCACCGATTTCTGATGCCTCAGCACCTTCGTCACCTCCGGTGAGCATTCCTCCGAAACTCATAAATCCGATTGCCATTAATCCTGTAATGATAAAGGTAATTCCCAATCCTCTTAAAGGTGCCGGCACATTTGAGTAACGGATTTTTTCACGGATGGCAGCAATGGCCAAAATTGCCAAAAACCAACCGATTCCGGAACTAATTCCATAGTTCAACGCCAGTCCAAGCGTGGGAATTTCTCTAGCCTGCATAAAAAGCGAGCCACCGAGGATGGCACAGTTTACAGCGATTAAAGGCAAAAATATTCCTAAAGCATTATAGAGACCCGGAGAAAACTTTTCAACGACAATCTCAACCAATTGTACCATAGTTGCTATGGTAGCAATAAAAAGAATGAAGGTTAAAAAGCTCAGGTCGTAGGAAGCATATTCAGGCCCCAACCAAACAAGTGCACCGTCTTTTAAGATATATTCATTGAGCAACCAGTTTAAAGGAACAGTAACCGCTAGTACAAAAATTACTGCAGCTCCCAAACCTACAGCGGTTGCTACTCTTTTAGAAACAGCCAAATATGAGCACATTCCGAGGAATGTTGCAAATATCATATTGTCTATAAAAATCGACTTGAAAAATAATTCAATGTGTTCCATTATGTGTTTGTGTTATGTGTTTTTTTAGAACTATTCATTCGGATTTCTCTAATCTTCAATAAGTTCTTTGTTTTTTATTCGCTGTACCCAAATGATAATTCCTATCACTATTAATGCCATGGGTGACAACACCATAAAACCGTTGTTTTCATACCCCAGCGCATACAATCCGGTTTTCTCTATCGGATCTCCAAGTACTTTATATCCAAACAGCGTCCCGAATCCTAATAATTCTCTAAAGAAACCTACGATTATCAATATGAGTCCGTATCCACCGGCATTTCCGATACCGTCAAGGAACGAGTGCCAAGGGTTATTTCCTAAAGCAAATGCTTCAAAACGACCCATAATAATACAGTTTGTAATAATAAGTCCGATAAAAACTGAAAGCTGTTTACTCAATTCAAAGGCAAATGCTTTTAAAATCAAGTCTACTAAAATAACAAGTGCAGCAATAACAACCAGCTGAACGATAATTCTAATTTTATTGGGAATAACATTTCTCAGTAAAGAAATAACCACATTCCCTACTGCCAACACCGCAATTACTGATACAGCCATCACTACGGAAGCTTTTAATTCTGCGGTAATTGCCAGCGCCGAACAAATTCCCAACACTTGCACTGTAATAGGGTTATCGTCCGTAAGCGGATCCAACACTAAATTTCTTTCTTTTCGTGATAAAAGTGCCATATTATTATTTATTGCTGTTCGTTAATTAATTTCTTTATATGCGGAATATACATTGCAACATCTCTGCGTATCATTGCAGTAACTCCGTCTCCCGTAATTGTTGATCCGGCAATAGCATCAACTCTATGGTCGTCTTTTCTGTTATTCCGCGGATCGTTGTTTCCTTTGGCTACGGTAACCCCTCTAAAAGTTCCATTACTCATCAACTCTTCACCTGTAAAAGGATCCATAAAAAAACGTTCTTTTATGTTTGCTCCCAACCCCGGCGTTTCCCCGGCGTGATCAAAAAACACCCCTTCTACTCTCAAGTTTTCGTCAATTGCCATAAATCCCCAGATGGCATCCCAAAGTCCGTTTCCACGCATTGGGACTATATAGAGGGTCTTTCCATCTTTCTCCCCAATAAACATTGGAAGTCTTCGCTGATAATTTGGATCATCCTTTGCTTTTGAAGCTTCTTGTTTGATGTCGATAAGAAATGCCTCCGGATCTTCAGTTATTTGATCTCCCTGAATCACCACTTGCTTTTTTATGTAAGTATCAAATTTTTCTGCAACTTCAGTGGCGGGAATAAAAGCGACATCAGTTGCTCCTTGATTGTTATTTATTCCCATTGCATAAAGTATGTTCTGTTGTTTTTCAAACCGCTCATTTTCGGAAATTCTTCCTTTTAGCGTTTGTGCAACACCTGCCAACAGACTGCCCACAACCACTACCATAATGATGGCAAAGATTACGGTATATGAGTTTTTATCAGTTAATTTTGACATTCTTAAGCTGTTTTTACTTTTAGACGTTTTAAACGTTTATTAATATTTCCTTTTACTACGTAATGATCAATTGTCGGAGCGAATACGTTCATAAATAAAATGGCCAGCATCACTCCTTCCGGATACGCAGGATTGAAAACGCGAATCATAATAGAGATAAAACCTATAAAAAAGCCGTAAATCCATTTTCCTTTATTGGTTTGAGCCGCAGTTACCGGATCGGTCGCCATATAAACAATACCAAATGCCATTCCACCCAACAGCAAGTGTTGCCAGAAAGGAGTGCTCATCAAACTGTAAAAATTACTTCCGGGAGTGATCCATCCGGCATTTACTACCGAATTAAATATGAGTCCCATGGCCAGTACTCCTAAAACAGATGAAAGCATGATACGCCAACTTCCGACTTTGGTGAAAATTAAAAACAGTCCGCCCAATAAAATTAGGAACGTAGATGTTTCTCCGATCGAACCGGGAATAAACCCAAAAAACATATCGGATAGGCTGTACACCACTTCTTGATTTTGAGCCAAACTACCAAGAATTGTTTCTCCTGAAATAGCATCGGGTTGTCCTGCCATTTCTTGTGCACCATGTACCCAAACTTTATCCCCACTCATCCAAGTCGGATACGCAAAAAACAAAAATGCACGAATCGTCAAAGCAGGATTTAAAAAGTTCATCCCCGTACCTCCAAAAACTTCTTTTCCGATAATCACTCCAAAAGCAACGGCTATTGCCAACATCCACAAAGGAATATCAACAGGAACAATCAGTGGAACGAGCATCCCGGTCACGAGATACCCTTCTTCTACTTCATGTTTGTTGATAACGGCAAAAACAAATTCGATTGCCAATCCAACTCCGTAAGAGACTAACACCAAAGGCAAAACCGTCCACAAACCGAGCATGAAATTATCCCAAGTAAAGAAGTTTTGAAGAGGTGCAAGCCTCATACTTTCATCAAAAGCGGCATAATGTTGATAGCCTGTATTGAATATTCCAAAAATCAACACGGGAACCAATGCCATAATTACCGTATTCATGACTCGCTTTAAATCGTCTGCTGCACGAATATGAGAACCTGAACGTGTTGTTTCATTAGGCATGTACAAAAAAGTATGAATTGCGTTAAACGCAGGAGCCATTTTGGTTCCGGCATACTTTTCTTTAAGCTTATGTAAATTTTGCTTTAAACCCATTATTCTATCCTATTTCTTTATACATTAAATCAAGACCATTTCTGATGATCTCTTGATGCGGTTGTTTACTGACACAAACAAATTCTGTCAACGAAAAATCTTCCGGAGCAACTTCGTACATTCCCAAAGCTTCCATTTCGTCTAAGTCTTTCACCATACACGCTTTTAATACTTGAAGCGGATACATATCCAGCGGAAAAACCTCTTCATAATTTCCGGTAACTACAAAAGCGCGATGTTCTCCATTGGTATTGGTGTCTAAATCATACTTTTTCTTGGGATTCAGCCAAGAGAAAGTCAATGCTCTTGTCGTTGATATTTTATCGAAAACCGGTTTGTTCCATCCGAACAATTCATAATCATCTCCTTCAGGGATTACGGTCACCGTATTTGCATAATATCCCAAATGCCCTTTTAAAGTGACAGATTTACCGGTCAGCACATCGCCACTGACAACACGCACATTTTCGTTTTTAATCCCGGAATCGTATACAAAAGTAGCTACTTCAGAACCGATTTTTGTACGGTAATATTTTGGACTTTTCACTTCCGATCCTGCCAACGCTATTATTCTTTCGGCATTAAACCTTCCGGTTAAAAGCAACTCGCCGATAATCACCAAATCTTGAGCCGCCACCGTCCATATAAGTTCTCCTTTATTGACCGGTGCTATTTTATTTATCTGTGTTCCTACGTTTCCTACGGGATGCGGTCCATTTACTCGGTGTATGACCACATCATTCATTCCGTTAAATACCCCGTTGGAATTTTTATGAATCCCGACATGAACTTTGCCTGAAGTTAATTTACTCAATGCCGTCAATGCTGCTTGAATCTCTCTTTCTTTTCCTTGGAGGGAGAAATCCAAATCATTTGCTAGGGGCGCCGAGTTGTAACCGGAGATAAAAATATCACGTGGAATCACTTCCGTATTGGCTATAATCGCATAAGGACGTTGTTGAATAAACGGCCAGCATCCGGACTCTAAAAGTCTTGTTTTAATCGCTTCTGCAGATGCAGTTTTCGGATCAAGCGCACCGTGTTCAACAAAAGTATCTTGGGGATCGGCCTCAATCAACAATTGTGTAATCACACGTTTTGCACCTCGCTCAATTTTAGTCAACACGCCGCTTACCGGGGATACGAATTTTATGGATTCATCGTCTTTAGCATGAAAAATGGGTTGACCGGCTTCAACACGATCGCCTTCTCTCAACATCATCCGTGGAATCCGAAGATGAAACTCAGCAGGTCGGATAGCAAAAGTTCTTGATCGGGGGGCTCCCGAAAGATTTTTTTCGGCTTCTCCTATTAAATTAATAGTAAGACCTTTTTTAATCTTGATGTCTTGGGACATAATTTTGAAGTTAAATAAATCCTTATAAACTACCTTTATTTCATAAATAAATGTTAGCAAGTATAAAGGCGAGCAAATTTAAAAATTTAAAGCATAAACCCACAAATAAACCCCGATAAATTTACAAGGAATAAGATTTATTCACCTTGATTATTATAACGTTAGGAACTTCGGAATTATTTGATAAAAATTTGATGATTACGTATTGAAAACCACTTTGATTTTTTTAAGTATCTTAGTCCTCATATTTTAAGTTATGCGAAACCTGATTTTATTTTTATCCCTGATATTTACTTTTCAACACAGCTTTTCTCAAGCGTATGAAAAAATCGAACCCTCTTATATCCGTACTGTTCAATTTCGCGGAAATTCGGATTTCAGTCAGCTTCCTATTATTCGTTTGGGCCAAGGAATCCAACTGTCTTTTGATGCCTTAAACGGCAGCGAAGCCGATTATTATTACAAAATCACCCATCATAATTTTGACTGGTCGGAAAGTGAATTGTCAAAAAGCGAATATTTAGACGGTTTTGATGAGGTGCGTATTCACACATATGAAAACTCACTCAACACGCTTCAATCGTATTCGCATTATATGCTTTCCATTCCCAATCGGGATACACGCGGTTTTAAGAGAAGCGGCAATTATATGATAAGTATTCTTGATCGCAACGGCGATTTGGTTTTTACACGAAAATTTATGGTAATAGAAAATATTGCCTCGGTGAAAGTGGATATTAAACGTTCCCGTGATTTGAGGCATATTAAAGAGAAGCAAGTGGTGCAATTCAGCATCAATTCGCCAAATTTATTGCTTATCAATCCCAAGGAAACCGTCAAAACCGTAATTCTTCAAAACAGCAATCTCAAAGAAGCCATTACCGATTTAGTTCCTCAGTATACGATGGGGAACGAACTGATTTACAAATACGACCAAGAAGCGGCATTTGGCGGCGGTAATGAATTCCTCGCATTTGACAATAAAGATGTTCGCTCTGCAACAAACGGCATTCGCTCGGTGGCGATGACCGATTTATACGAAAATTATCTTTACACGGATATTGGCAGGTTTAATCGGCCTTATACCTACAATCCGGATATTAACGGGAATTTTGTGGTAAGAAAACTCAACACGTCAAATGTGCGAACCGAAGCAGAATATGTTCGCGTCCATTTTACGCTCCAATATTTTGAAGACATCGGAGACAAGGAAATTCACCTATACGGAAATTTCAACAATTGGACCATAGACGACAGCACTTATATGCGTTATGATTCTACATCCGACACTTATAAGAACACCCGTCTTTTCAAACAAGGGTTTTACAATTACAAATACGTCCTTGTAAATCGTGACGGAACCATCGATTCAGGAGCCATCAGTGGAGATTTTTGGGAAACCGAAAATGATTATACTGTTATTGCCTACTATCGGGAATTGGGGGGAAGATATGACCGAATCATCGGAGTTGGCGGAGCAAACTCCAGTACCATTTCAAATAATTAATTTGGAGAAGTTGAGTTTATTAGGACAGTAATACTTCTTTCGTATCAAAATTTACGTGCCGTACTCCGGAACTGATGCAAGCAATTACGCATTTTCTCATTAATCGTGCAATCTAATAAATTGTGACAATTAAGAAAAAGGAATTTTATACCTGTTTCAATTGTCCACAGGCTGCAAATACAAAATTTGACCGACTGAAATTGTATCTTCGACCAAACCATTGTACTTCTTTAGAGTTACAACAGTAAGGTTAAACCTTCTTGAAATGCTGTATAAAGTATCTCCGGGTTGTACCGAATAGGTTTGAATTTCCGGTTGAGGAACTGTCGCAACAGATTTTTTATCGGTTTTTCTTCCCAATACTTCGGCATCGTATTCATGAAGATTGTAACGTTCGATGATTCCGATAAGTTTTTCCGGATAGCGCGGGTCGGTTGCATAGCCGGCTTTTCTTAATCCGCGTGCCCAACCTTTGTAATCGTCTTTGCGAAGCGAAAACAAATCGCGATAACGAGAACGATTGGTCAAAAACAATGAATGATCGCGGTATGAATACTTCGGATGATTGTATTTTCTAAAACACTCGCCTTTTTCATCGTCATCGTGATAAACGCGTTCTCCTTCCCAACCGGTATGACATTTGATTCCAAAGTGATTGTTGGAACGTACTGCCAGATTTCCAGCACCTGCGCCGCTTTCCAAAATTCCCTGCGCTAATTTGATACTCGCCGGAATTCCGTAATGTACCATTTCATCTTTGGCTATTTCGGCAAATTGATCGATATACATCTGTACCCGATCATTGTATGGAATGTCTGTAGGAATTGGTTCGGGCGTGGTTTCATCCCTGTCTGAAATAACCATAGGCTTAGTTTCTTTAAGAACCGGCTGCCTGGTCGGAGTGGTACGTTCTTTTGGTGCTTTACGTTTGTTATAAACCGTAGGACGCTTGGAATCACACCCTATATTTATGAGAAAGATAAGCAGCAATCCCCAGAAATATTTTTTGAGCATATTTAATTAATTAATTCAATTCCCTTCTTTGTTAACAATTGATTCATCCCCTCAATTCCCTGTACTCCGCCTGTGTGAATAACAAGAATTTTTGCATTTGACGGATATTTATTATTTCGCATCCGATCCATCACTCCTTACATCATCTTCCCTGTATAAACAGGATCTAAAAGGATATTTGTTTTCGCTTTGAACGCATTTATAAAACGCACCAATTTCGTTTCTATTTTACCATAACCTCCAAAAGAATACGCATCGGTCAGTGAATATTTTTTATTTCCTGCGTATTCTGCTATCAAACGGTTTTGAAATGTTCCTTTCAGCACCGAAAACCCTTGTATTTCTTGATTTGAAAAAGCTGAAGACACCAATCCTGCCATAGTGCCACCGGTACCGACTGCAACACAAATGTAATCATAAATTGCATCTTCCTCACTAATAATTTCTTTGCACCCTTGAATTGCTTCCGCATTCGTTCCTCCTTCCGGAAGCAGATAAAATTTACCGAAATTGCTTTCAAGTTGCTTTAAGAATTGGAAATCGGTTTTTTGCTTGTAAGTTTCCCGAGTTACATAGACCAGTTTCATATCTTTTTTCCTACAAAAATGAAGTGTCGGATTTAATTTTTCTTTTAATGCCAACTCGTCTCCCCTGACAATTCCGACGGTCTTGAAACCGTATGCTTTACCGGCTGCTGCTACAGCTGCGAGATGATTGGAAAAAGCACCTCCAAACGTAAGCAGTCGGTTATAGCCCGACTGCTTTGCTTTTTGAAGATTGTATTTTAATTTTCGATATTTATTTCCGGAAATAAGAGGATGGATTTGATCCTCACGTCTAATATAAAGGCGATAATCAGAGAGTCCAAAATCTTTTAAGTTTATTTGGTCTGTCCGAATTTCCATGCCTTGAATCTAAAATATCAAGAAAACTTGATTTTATGAAACTGCTTTCAGTTGATGCAGGGTCACTTGATTTAATTTTTTCTCCACATCAGTTTTGTTTATGACCAATTTCTTGGTATCCGTTCCCGGAAGCTCATACATAGCATCGGTTAAAACTGTTTCACACAACGAACGAAGTCCCCGAGCTCCGAGATTGTATTCCAAGGCTTTATCTACGATGTAATCCAATGCACCATCAGTCATCTGAAATTCGATTCCGTCCATTTCAAACAGTTTTTGATACTGTTTTATGATTGCATTTTTAGGTTCGGTAAGAATCATTCGAAGGGTTTTCTTGTCTAACGGATTCATATAAGTAAGTACCGGCAACCTTCCGATGATTTCAGGAATTAATCCGTAATCTTTTAAGTCTTTCGGAATGATGTATTTTAATAAATTCTCGGAATCAATTTGACTTTCTTTTGCAGAAGCAGATTTAAACCCGATGGTTTGCATATTCATTCTTTTAGAAATAATCCGCTCAATTCCGTCAAAGGCACCTCCGGCTATAAAGAGGATGTTTTCGGTATTAAACTCGATGAATTTCTGGTCGGGATGTTTTCTTCCTCCTTTTGGCGGAACGTTGACCACGGTACCTTCCAATAATTTTAACAAAGCTTGCTGCACCCCTTCTCCACTCACATCTCTGGTGATGGAAGGATTGTCGCTTTTACGGGCAATTTTATCAATTTCATCAATAAAAACAATTCCGTTTTGCGCTTTTTCCAAATTGTAATCGCCAGCCTGAAGCAATCTGGTGAGAATGCCTTCGACGTCTTCTCCCACATATCCTGCTTCTGTTAAAACCGTAGCATCGACTATTGCTAAAGGAACGTTTAACATTTTTGCAATGCTCTTTGCAATAAGCGTTTTTCCGGTTCCGGTGTGCCCTACGATAATAATGTTGCTCTTTTGAATTTCGACTTCATCTTCTCCCTTTGCCTGAAGCAATCTTTTGTAGTGATTATAAACAGCAACAGACATCACTTTTTTGGTGTCATCTTGTCCGATTACATATTTGTCCAAAAAAGCTTTAATTGCTTTGGGTTTTTTAAGCATCACCTCATCAGAGAGGACAGAACCGCCACTGTGCAGAGCTTCTTCAATCACAATTCCATGAGCCTGTTCAATACAACGATCACAAATATGCGCATCCAACCCGGCAATCAGCAAGTTGGTTTCGCCTTTTTTTCTTCCGCAAAATGAGCATTCCAAATCTTCTTTCGACATATTTTCCTAGTTTCTTTATTTATTTTGACTTCGTCAATACTTCATCAATCATTCCGTATTCGCGTGCTTGTTCAGCTTTCATCCAATAATCCCGATCACTGTCTTCATAGACTTTTTCATAGGGTTGTCCGGTATGTTTGGAAATGATATTGTACAGCTCTTCTTTTAAGGAAATAATTTCTCTTGCCGTAATTTCAATATCACTTGCTTGACCTTGCGCCCCACCCAAAGGCTGGTGAATCATCACCCGCGAATGTGGCAAACCACTTCGTTTTCCTTTGGTTCCGGCACATAACAATACTGCTGCCATAGAGGCTGCAATCCCAGTACAAAAAGTTGCCACATCGGGAGTTACATATTGCATGGTATCGTAAATTCCCAATCCTGCATAGACATTTCCTCCGGGAGAGTTAATAAATATCTGAATGTCCTGTGAGGCATTGGTACTGGTTAGAAATAAAAGTTGTGCTTGTACAATGTTTGCCACCTGATCGGTAATTCCGGTACCGAGAAAGATAATTCTGTCCATCATCAATCGTGAAAACACATCCATCGCCACGGCATTCATTTGTCGTTCTTCTATAATATTCGGAGTGAGATTCACAGGATACATACTGGTGATAATTTTGTCGTAGTACATCGGATTTATCCCTTGATCTTTTATAGCAAATCGTTCGAATTCTTTTGTATAGTCCATATAAATTTTTATATTTTTGAATCTAATTTATGATAATTGAATCTTCAAAGGTACCTCATTTTAATGAAAAAGCGCCGAATGTGACGATTCGACGCTTAAATATAACTATATTTTTAACATTTTTAAGCGTACGCTTCTTCCACAAATTCATTAAAAGTAACTTCTTTTGTTTTTAAGAGTGCTTTCTCTTTAAACAGTTGCAAGAGTTTATTGGTTTTTACCTGCTCTGTCAATCGTTCTACTTCTTCTCTGTTTGACAAAGTTCTTGCCAAAATTTGTTCCAGTTCATTTTCGTCAGTATTTAAAATTCCGTATTGCGCCATTTGATAAATCATCATCCCTTTGGCATAAGCTTTTAGCTCCTCGAAAGTTATGTTGATGTTGTGGTCTTCTCTCAGCTTCCCTTCGATAAGTTGATAGCGAAGTCCTTTTTCATTCTTTTTATATTCCTCTTTGGCTTCTTCATCAGAGAGTTGTTGTTCGCCGGAACGCCCTAACCATTGAATGAGAAATTCTTCCGGAAGTTCAAACTTGGTATTTTCAATTAAAGATTCAATCACATCATCGAGCAATTTTTGATCACTTTGTTGTTGAAACTGTGCTTCGGCACTTTCTTTAATTTTTTCTCGCATTTCTTCTTCGGAATGCACCGTGTCTTCTCCAAATATTTTATCGAAAAACTCTTGGTTCATTTCCGCCAACTCACGAATGACAATTTCTTTAATTTCAAAGTTTACATCGATATCCAAGCCATGGGCTTCTTCATGGCTTACACCCAAGAATTCTTGGTTCATATGCTCATCCTTGAAAAGTCCTTTGGTATTTAATGTAATTGTTTCTCCGTGTTTGGCGTTTAGAAGTGCTTTGCGTTGTTCTTCTCCGGCAACATCCGACATGCTAAAATTGGCTTCTTTATCGACAACAGGTTGTCCTTCTTTGTCATCGGCATTGGTGAATTTCCCGTTCAGTTCAACTTCTTCGGTTATTTCCGATTGCGAAATAATTTTTCCGTATTGTTTGCGAAAGCGTTTCACTTGATTGTCAATACTCTCTTCGTCAATTGTTATTTTATAATGCGTGATTTCTTTTTCCTGAAGATTTACGTCAAACTCAGGCGAAAGTCCAAGTTTAAATTCAAAAGTGAAATTTTCCTTATTCCAGTCTATATCAGCTTCATTCGAAGGAATCGGATATCCCAGAATGTTTAATTTTTCTTCGGTAAGATAATTTTGGATAGCGTCCTGAATCACTTTGTTGACTTCTTGGACCAAGACTGCTCTGCCATGTTGTTTTTTAATCATTCCCATCGGGATTTGTCCTTTTCGGAACCCTGGAACATTGGCATTTTTTCGATACTCTTTTAATGTTTTTTCTACTTTATCTGCGTAATCTTCTTTATCAACTTCAATAGTAAGAACAGCATTTAAATTGTCTACATCTCTTTTTGTAATATTCATTTTCTTTTGAGAATTTAAGCCTGCAAAACTAATTTTTTATATCCTAAAATACAAATTAACCGAGACTTATAATCGTGCTTTAATTCTCCTTGAGTACAGAAAACAATATGGATTCAAAAAAACTGAGCAAGAGGCTAAACAACATTGCCCACCATATGGAACTCACCGTAAAACCGGGCACCACGTAATTTGCCAATAAAATAATAATTGCATTTATGACCAAAATAAACAATCCGAAAGTCAAAATGGTTATCGGCAGGGTCAAAATAAGTAAAATTGGTTTTACGGTAAATCGTAGTAATGCCAGAACAATTGCCACAAAAAATGCGGGACCAAAACCGGATACGGAAATTCCCGGAAGCAACCGTGCAAGAATTATAACGGCAACTGCAGTCAATAATAGTTTTACAATGACTCTCATAAAGATTCTAAATTATACATCTCAATTTCTTTCCCGAAATTATTGATTTTATCAATTATTGTGTAAGGTTAAACTGGGATAATCACCCACATTTACTTTTGGAATTGTGGCATCATAGGTTCTGTTGATAGCATCGATAGCCAAATTGGTGATGTATGCATATCCTTTGGGTGTAGGATGCACCCCGTCTAAAGAAAAAGTACCACCAACTACAAACTGCGCTGTCAAAATCCCTCCGTCATACGGAATCCCTTCATTTGCCACACGTTGTAAGGCTTGATTCACATCGACAAAAGCAAGCCCTCTCGACTCGGCTACGGTTTTTATGGTGATGTTATAAGCCTGCGTTGCTTGTTTTACGCGATCTTGTTCTTTTTTTGTCAAAACCCATTGATCTTCCAATGGAATGGAGACGCCGATAATGCCCAAGGGGTTATTTGTATCCGGAATCGTTCCAATCACTGACGACGCAGTCAGTACTATCAAATCATCGTCATTTACCTGTCGCAATTGACCTAACAATTTGGCTGTTTCTACAGGAAGATTAAAAGGTGTCCCCATTAATAGGTTGCTGATATCGGTTAATTCATCATCGGACATTATCGGAAAATTCTGACCTGAGACGAAATTAATTTTTCTCATTTGCGCTTCATCGGAACTGATTATTCCTGCTGCCTGAAGTCCCGGCAAAATCAAATTGTTGTAGGGTTCAAATTGACTGTTTAGCATCGCAGCTGTTGACGCATCCAACGGGATGACTCGTGTTGGAACGGTATTAAAATAAGGAATCGCAGTCACCTCCGGCAAATTAAAAACCACTCCTTTTGCACCATTTTGAATTAGTGCATCTACTTGTTGGGTAAAAATAGCAGCGAAGAGATTGGGGTCAGTAATATCGTTGGTTTCGTAGGTTTCAGGATTCATATTCCCTGTTTGATCAACACCGGAACCTCCGGAAGTAGCGTATCCGAGCATGTCGTTATTGCCTATCCAGAGGCTGAAAAAAGTGGGATCTTGACTAGCAGCATCGGCAATTACGGTTGCATTTTCAGAACTTGAAAAGCGTACAAAATAAGGATTGGCTGTTCCCTGTAAAATCCCGGCTACATTTCCGTATCCCGGTGCCATCAAATGATAACTTTTGGCTCCCGGAACTCCTAAATTTTGAAACGATCCGGACAGTTTTGTTCCTGCATCTGTAGTTGGAACGGCATCCATCCGCACCGGTGAAAAATTGCCATTCGCGTCTACGGAAAGCACCAATCTATTGGGAAGAATTTGTGTTCCTCCAAGCTTCATTCCTCCTATGTTGTCGTTCATCAAAGGTTGGTTAAATTCTCCACCTCCGACAAACTGAAACTTGCTTGCCATTAAATTCGGATAACTGTATGCTTGCGCACTTATGAACAAAGCGCCATCGGTGTATCCCGCTGTCAATGAATTTCCCACAGCGACATAGCGCGAAAAATCTGCAGAACCGCTGCTATAAAACCCCGGGTCATCCACTGAATTCTCAAACTCCGGCTCACAACCATAGAATCCCGCCAAAAAAATAAGTAAGGTATATTTCAAGTAATTTTTCATGGTGAAGTCTGTTTAGAGGTTACATTTTATAGGTGATTCCAATGGAAGGCGCAAAAGCATTTGACTTATAAGTTCCTCCGAAAGGAACCGCCACACCATCTTCGTAATAATAATCGTAAGAAGCATTTATTTCTTTGTAGTAGGAATACAGAAAAGCAGCATCTATTTGAAAATTTGAACCTATATTAACAGTCATCCCTGCAGTAAAATTACTGCTGTCATTGCGAGGAGTTTCCGGCGCAAAATATCCCGCACGAACCGGGGACTTATCATAATAATATCCTCCCCTTAGCGCGAACGTTTGATTTACATCATACTGCAATCCAAATCTGTAGATTGAAGAATTTTTATAGTTTCTGGAATTTTTTGAATCCGGAATATTGGGATTTTGGAACTCAATATCTAATGAATGATAAGCATTCCAAAACGTTCTGTTGTAATCAAAAGCAAAGATCCAATCTTTGTAATCATAAGAAATCCCTACTGTCATCTCGGCCGGCATAGGCAATCCGGCAGCGATTTTAGAATCTTCAAAGGGTGTTAAAGGCGAATTCGGAATGTTTTGAAAAGTTGCCTGTCCATCATCGGCATTCAAATCGATTTTTGAACGATAGGTTGCACCAAAGTGAAGATTTTCCGTAAAATGAATCATGGTACTTGCCACCCATCCCCAGCTTGTCACATTAGAAGCTTCCACATTTACAGTGGATCGATTTCCTTCCAAATCCGTCAAGGTGCGATTGACACTTCTGTCAAAATCAACAGATCCGATAGCAAAAATGGGACCTCCTCCGAAACTTATGATATCATTCAATTTAAAAGAAACCGTAGGCTGAATATAAATCGCCTGCAAGGCAATTGAATTTACTAAATGGGAACCCGCCCAGCCTTCCGGATAACGAACTTCACTCCCGTATGGAACGTAAACTCCCAATCCGAATGCCATCCAATCGTTGGCTTTGTAGGAGGCATATACATAAAAAGGCATTCCCATAGGGCTTTCCGATCTTTCCGATACGCCCGTAACTGTGTTTTGATAGGCAATGTTCATAAACACTCCACTGATTCCGGCAGTTACGTTTAATGTATCTTCCAAATAAACCAATCCGGCAGGATTGAAAAATACAGATTCACTACTTTGCACAATGGCAACTCCCGTATGTCCCATTGCTAAGGCTTTTTGACCTTGCAGCGTCACCCGATATCCACCACCATAAACCCAAGCCGACATCAAGATTAACAAGGTAGAAAGTATAATTTTTCTCATAAATAAGCAGTTTAAATAATCACTATTTACACTTTCCTATTTCTTATGCATGCATAGGAAGCGCCTATACAAGATTACTAAAAAAGAACGTATTTAATACGAAAGTTCAGAAATATTTTAGCTTTTAGTAAAAACCCTTATCAATTAAGCATTCCCTGACTCTCTGACCTCATATTTTCTATTGCTTCAAGAAATTTATGGTTAAATTAAAAAAATCTTCAGGTTGTTCGGCGTGCAACCAATGTCCAGCATCGTTTATAATTTCAACTGAAGCATTTGGAAAATGTTTTTTGATTAGTGGCTCATCAGACTCTTGTATGTAATCGCTTTTTGAACCTTTTATAAATAAAGTTTCTCCGGAATAAACAGCATCTTCATTTAAGGGTACACCCACTTCTTCCATTGAATTTGCAACAACATCCAAATTCATTCGCAATCCGTATTCGGTTTTATTTTTTCGATACAGGTTTTTAAGCAGAAACAACCGAACCGTTTTGCTTCTTAAGTATTTGCTCAATCGTTCCTCAGCTTCGCCCCGTGATTGAAGTGTGGACACATCCAATGCTTGGAGCGCTTCCATAATATCATCGTGATGAGGCGGGTATTTTCTGGGGCTGATGTCCGCCACTATAAGTTTTTGAACCATTTCAGGATATTGTGCTGCAAAAAACATGGCCACCTTCCCTCCCATAGAATGCCCCATAAGAACAATTTCCGACAAATTATGCACGTCACAGTAATTTTTTAAATCCGTTACCATGAATTCATATGAAAAATCGTCACTGTGAAAACTTCTTCCGTGGTTTCTCAAATCGATCAAGTGGACTTCAAAGCCTTCTTCCTTATATTGGTTTGCCAATGTTTTCCAATTGTCGCCCATTCCGAGGAGTCCGTGTAAAATTAAAAAAGGGGTTCCTTCACCCAGAATTTGCGAATGCAGTATTTTATTTTCTTTCATAGCGTGTGTTTTTAAGTGAAAAAGTTACGAAAGTTTTTGCAAATAATCGCGAATTACATATTCCAATCCATAATATAAGGACTCACTAATCAACGCATGCCCGATACTTACTTCTAATAGGTGCGGAACATTGTTTTTAAAAAACTGAATATTTTCCATAGACAAATCGTGTCCGGCATTAATTCCCAATCCGAGTGAATGACCTAAAACAGCGCAATCTTTATAAATTGAAACTGCGTCTTTATTTCCTTTAGAATACGCAATTGCATATGCGTCAGTATAGAGTTCAATTCTGTAGGTTCCTGTAGATGCCTCATGTTCCACCATTTCCAAATCCGGATCTAAGAGCATAGAAGTGCGAATGCCGTTTCTGTTAAATTCGCTTATTACTTCCTTTAAATACTCTTTGTGTTTTTTAGTATTCCAACCGGCATTGGAAGTAAGTGCATCTTCGGCATCGGGAACCAAGGTTACTTGGGT
>JAAYLC010000154.1 GCA_012522045.1 Bacteroidota bacterium | reverse complement strand
GCATGGCAGTGGGAGTGAAGTACCGATTGGGATTGGAGCCGACTTTTAGAAACGCGCTTTCATCCTATTCAACCAGTGAGGTTAGACATAGAAACCTGCCGGATTTAAAACCTTATTCCTACGGTTTGAAATTGATTTTGACAAAAGTGAAATAAGGGGTTAAGCTGTAAAAAATTCTTCTTTAAAAAACTTTCATTCTCTGTTTAATAAAGAAAAAATGAATTTTAATTGCGAAACAATTTTCATTGATAATGTTTCCCCCTATCCGGTGGTGAAATCTATTTTTTTATAAAGTAATTAGACAGAGAAAAGCAGGATAATATTTTTTTTGTACAAGCGCAACAAAAATATTTTTATAAATTTTGTATTAATTTGATATATACATCTATATTTGTATAGAAGAAACCCCCACTTCCACAAAAAAGGTCGTGAGGGTTTACGTTCAACCTCAAAAGGTGTTATAGGAGGATAGATTCGCGGTCTATCCTTCTATTTTTGTAAACTTCATTGAAGCTAATGTACCTTTGAGTTCGTGGGCGGGCGTAAAGCGAATTCTCGCTTTCTTAATGTTGACCGCCGACAGTTCTTCGGGCGTTTCTACACCGACACTACTTAGTGTGGTGCGAAATGTACCCAAATCGTCCAACTTGACGATGTAACCTCGGTTTAATGCGCGCTGCATAGTACTTAGGAAATTCTGAATCACACTGTAGCAGTCCCCTCGCGTAAGCGAACTCTTTTCTGCTACTTCATCAGAAAGCTCCTTAATGTCCATGGTTCCTGTGTATACAGGAAGCGCATAAAACTTCCTCGGTGCTTCCGGTTCTAACGGGTTTCGTCGTTGAACCGGTTTAAATTTGTGCATAAGTACATAAATTTAAAATTAAACAATCACTTATGAAAGTATAGGTTTATTTATCAACCATAACATCAAGTGGCAATCGCTCTGACTGCGTGGTAAAACTACAAATAATTTATAAGTTAAAATTGCTGATTTATCAACACATATTGTTAATATCTTGTATATTTTGCTGATAAGCAGGGAGTTACTTTTATATTTAAAGAAAAATACAAGAGGAGAATCCTATAAATATTATTGCTAAAACGTATTCATAAAAGTAATAATTTTACCCTAGTTGCTTTGTGTAGTTATTTGGTAATCAGTTGTTTTGTTGTTGAGTGTTGGTTGCTAAATTATAGTTGAAACGTAAAAATAGTGTATGAAAAACAGCATATTTACATGTCGTCATAATTTAGCGATTTTATCAAGAATTTCTTGCTTTCTTGTTGATAAGTATGGTTTTCTGATGGCAATGCGTACTAAAAAAATAAAAATTCACCACGTAAAAGCATACTTTAATTGAAGTTTAAACCGTATTTAAACGTTGTTTAAACCTTAAAAGCGAAACAACCATCCTAATTTTCATAACCCTACAACTTGATTTTTCACAGGGAATGTTTATATTGAGCAGAAAATATCAATTTTAAAGTGATGCAAAAATTTTTGTTTTTTATTTTCTATTTTGTGGTTATGGGTATGTTGGGGCAAGACTTTAAGCAGAATGCCATTCTTCTTGAAACAGATAAGAGTTTGGATCAATTGATAGTTGGTGCGGGAGATAAAAAACTGGTTTTGTTAGGCGAAGCGAGCCACGGAACCCACGAATATTATTACTGGAGAGATCGAATCAGCAGGCGGTTGATCGAAGAACACGGTTTTAATTTCATCGCAGTGGAAGGTGATTTTGCAAGTCTGTACGAACTCAATAAATACGTAAAAAACAAATCCGGTGCAGCTGCATCGGCTAAGGAAGTTTTAAAAAATTTAAATCGCTGGCCTGCCTGGATGTGGTCTAATGAAGAAACTGTCGCGCTGGTGGAATGGTTAAGAACCTATAATGATGCACTTCCGGAAGGGGAGAAAATAGTTTTTTACGGAATGGACGTGTATGACGAATGGCGTTCTAAAAGTGAAGTTTTGCGATTGCTGGAGAATCATGACGAATCAGTTAGAAAATATGTGCAAACGCAATATGATTGTTTTAGCAACTATAAAGGATTTAGCTGGGATTATGCGCGCGCCGTGAGCAGCGGACGTCACAATTGTGCAGAAGCCACTAAAAATGTAGTGGATTATATAAGAGAAAATCGCCGGCAATTTGATTATTTATCGGATGACGAATATTTTTATTTGCTTCAAAATGGGCTTGTGGTTCATAATGCAGAAGCTTTTTACCGGAAGAGCGTAACGTCTCCGGCAGCGGAATCTTGGAATTCCCGGGTTTATCATATGCATACAACGGTCAATGATTTGTTGGGCCTCTACGGAAACGATGCCAAAGGAATTGTTTGGGCACACAACACCCATATCGGCGATGCATCTTATACCGGTATGCGTTCGACCGGAGAAAAGAATATTGGGCAGCTCAGCAGAGAAACACTGGGTGCGCAAAATGTATTTCTGGTCGGACTCACTACCTATCAAGGTAAAGTTATGGCAGGGCGGGAGTGGGGTTCCCCGATGCAGGAAATGACCATCCCAAAGGCTGTCAAAGGCAGTGTGGAAGCTGAAATGAACGAAACGGGTTTGACGGCTTTCTATGTGCTGTTTGGGGAAAAAGACAGAGCAGAAAAAAATCTCAAAGTCGTTGGTCATCGTGCAGTAGGAGTGGTCTATAATCCGCGTAACGACCGCAGACAATTGGTACCCACGATTGTCCCTCTACGATACGATGCATTGTTTTTCTTCGCAGAAACCACGGCTTTAAAAGTTTTGGAATAACGAGTGAAAATAGGAAGGTTGTGTTTTTAAATATTTTTATTTGTTCTTTTTCTTCTTTGCTGACATCACCGCAAAATTTATGATAGAAAGTATTAAAGCCAATTTCACTAAAAAATGAACTTTATAAAAAAAAGAGGTCACAAGTAGAATAATCGAGGTGATTAATATAAAAACTATGAATTTGTTGTTCATTATTTTCTAAGTTCTATAAATTTTAAAAGATTCCTTATAGTATCTATATTCAATAAAATATGACCAATGCAAATCTCCTGTTGCTTTAGCAAAAGCCAAAATTAGTCTATATTATTGAATTTGTCCGATTCTTCTGCTGTTGAAAAGAACAACGGCGATAATTGACAAAAATGGTTAATGATAAATGTAAGTTCCTAAACCTTTCCCGTCTCGACAAAACTCTATCTTTTCAACAAATATTGGGCAGGTCAGGGTCTTCCTTAAATGCTATTTAACAATATTATCCAAAACCTCCAATTTTTTAACAAATATAACGATTTTATTTCTATTGATTTGGAAATATTTTGGTGTCAAATCAAAAGAAAATAGCATTCAAAATGAGCATTATTTTTTGCCCTTTGAATAGGGTGTTTTTGAGCAAAAAAAATGTGCTATATAAAGGAAGAAAATTTTTGTACGTAGAGAATGGAAATTTCTTACGTAAGAAATCTTCATTTTATACGGAAGAAATTCATGTTTCTTACGGTTGAAATTTTTGCTTTTTTCACACCGCTCTCAAAGCCTTTAACCACGCGGGTTTGCGACGGGAGCTAAAATCGTTGAAAACAATTAAAATCACGCTTCTATAAAGATGTAATAAATTCATTTTAGGAAGTGTTCTTGAATTGATTTTATCGCTGATTTTTCAATCAAAAATTTAAGCTTTTTGTCTGATTTTAAATAGTAGTAGTTTGACTCTAAAACATTAACAATAATAATCCTTTAGAACCGGAATAACACTGTTTTTTTTGTGCTTTTTGATTGTGTTTAAATAATGCGTTCCTATTTTAAAGGAATTTATTTTTTTCAACAAATCCTACTCTGGTTAAAGAACTTTTTAAGAAGGAATTAATCAAGTTGCACAAAAACCATATTGGGATGCCACAATACAATTTGGTGCATAAGCATAAATCCTCTTGGTATTGATGTACGAGGTGACGGTATAAAATATTATTATACCACCGACAATGATGAATTTGGAGACAGCGGAGACTCCTTTATCCATATCAAAACTTTAGAAATTGACCTGGTGATACCGGGCACGGCAAGCCCCGAAACTGCCATTGCCATCATCCACGGGATGGTTTCCATACCTGATCCCGGGGAATCACCGGAATATATTGGAGAAATATCCTTAAAACTTCCTAAGGCAAAAATTGCCGGGGGAGCTGCTATGCGGTTGCAACCCCGCTATCCGGCTTTCCTGATTGATGTCTATATCGATCTGCCTGCATCCGCTGCTGCACGATTGCATTACATTCCTTCATCATTCAAAGAATCCCGGAATTATTTTTAAAATAAAAAAACAAACATAACTTTGAGCCGTGATAAAATGGATAAATCCATTATGAATAATATAGCATTCCTTTATAGCCCATCCGTGGGTTAAAAGAAAAAAACGCCTCCAATTGCAAACCACTCTATTCTTATAATTTAAACTTAAAAAACAATAAAAATGAAAAAATTAATCTTGAGTATTTTAGCAATATTTGTATTATTTGCTTGTAGCAGTGATGATAACGGTAGTGCCAACAATGGCGGTAATGATATCTTTATCACTTTTAAAGTGGATGGTACAACTTATAACATGGAGCCTTACACCGCAGCTTCACTACAGATTGAAATAGGTGCCAATCAAGGAATGGATGCTAATCACAGAGCTATTTCTTTGTTAATGCCGATAGATTATACACCGGGAAGCCATCCAATTACTGATTCTTGGGATGAGGATGCTTACACCGCAAGTTTCACTATTGGAGATAAAACTGCGGATGCCATTTCCGGAACTTTGGTTATAACCGCTATTTCTTCCAACTTTATAGAAGGAACTTTTTATTTTACTGCAGAAGATTGGGAGGGAACAACCTATAATATAACAGACGGTTCTTTTAGAGCTTACAAGTTATAGTTTTAGTATTTGAACCCAATAAAAAAACTGTCTCATAACCCGAGGCAGTTTTTTATTTTGTATAGTTTACCTAAATCACCAAGACCTATAATTCAAAATTGCTTTAGTATAAAAAAACAGCTTGCCTTCATTGAAAACAAGCTGAATTCAGTTGATAATAAAATTTTTAACCGATTAAATCTTCAATAATCATCGCCAGTTCAAAATCTTTTTCGGTAACTCCGTCTGCCTCGTGTGTGGACAGATAGAACTCCACCAGATTGTAACTATTTGTCCATTCGGGATGGTGGTTCATTTTTTCTGCTTCAAATGCAATGCGTGTCATAGCGACAAAAGCTTCTTTGAAGTTTTCAAATTCAAAAGTGGCGTATAGGGCATTGTCCACATATTCCCAACCCTCCAATTCTTCTAATCGTTCGTTGATTTCGTTTTCCGTAAGTAGTTTCATATTTGATTGTTGTTAAATTAATGATGTCGTGGTTTCGTTAAGCGCCGTTTCTTGTATTACTTCTTCAATGCTTACGCAATACGGTGCGGGCAATTTGTTCTTCGAAGAAAGTAGCGCACTGAATTTGTCTTCATTGCTGCTGTAAACATTTTTAAAAATAGGGGTTTTATCTCCAATTTTTTCACATATTTCTCTAAAAAGTTCGTCGTGGTGAATCATATTCTCACTTGCCGGATGAAAAACACCGCGGAAAGAACGATTTATCATATAGTGAATTTGTGCTTGCAGTTGCTGAATGGTAATGGCCGTTACCACCAAATTGGGATAGATTTCAAAAGTAGCGTGATGGCGAATGCATTGTCTCAGGTGAACTATTTCGGGCGAATTGATTCCGAGCACCAAAGGAAGTCTGACAATGGTATGTTGGTCGGGAATGGTTTCAATGACTAATTTCTCAAGGGCGATATTTGTTTTTCCTTCTGCTGAGATTGACAAAGGTATATCGTCTTCATAAGCAGGACGCGCTGTTTTTGCATCAAAAACATTTCGAGATGAAATGAGAAAAACAGACCTATCCGAATCTACTTTGACATATTCACAAATTTTTTCCAATGCTTTTAATCGTAGCGAAGCAGGACCTTTTAACGCAAAAACAATGGTAGTGGGACGTATTTTTTCTAACAATAAAGTGACTGCATGTTTTTCAAGGCAAAAATGATGGTAAACTTGGTTGTCCGCATACATTCCGATTTGCGAACAATACGTTCCGTGTACGTCGTAATATGATTGAAGTTCTCTGTAAAGTGCTTGTCCGATAAATCCGCTCCCTCCCAAAATCAGGATACGTTCTTTCTGCTTGTTTTCTTTCATGAATCTTGTCCTCCTTTGCCGTTCCGGTTTCTATCAAGAACTATTCCTTTAAAATATTGTCAATTCCGTTTTTTCTGTAAATAATTCCAGTGCTTTCATTCCGAGATAAGAATTTCCTTTTTTATTTAACGGCGGAGACCAAGTAGAAATTACATAATAATGAGGCAAAAGTGCAACAATTCCACCGCCGACACCACTTTTTCCGGGCAAACCGACTTCAAATGCAAATTCTCCGGCTTCATCATAAAACCCACAGGTAAGCATAATAGCATTGATTCGTTTTACCTTGTGAAGCGATAAATGTTTCTTGTTGTGAATACAACGCCCGCGATTGGCAAAAACGACAAAAGCATTCGTCAATTGTGCACAATTCATCATAATGGAACACTGATGAAAATAAAAATCCAAAACATCCTCTACGTCATTTTCAAGGTTGCCGAAAGATTTGAGTAAATAAGCAGCAGCATAATTGTTGTAACCCGTTCGTTTTTCAGAAAGTGCGATGGTTTCGTTAAAATCAATGGTGTCGTCATGAGTGAGCTCGCGCACAAAATTTATAAAATCGTCTTTGGGATTTTTTAAATGAGAAAGTAAAATATCGGCAATTACAATGGCTCCTGAATTTATTAACGGATTTCTCGGAATTCCGTTTTCTTGTTCTAACAAAGACATATGGTTAAACGGGTTTCCGGAAGGTTCGACACCAATGCGTTTCCACAATTTATTTCCCATTAATTGAAATGCTTTGGCAAGCGAAAAAACTTTGGAGATACTCTGAATCGAAAAAGGAATGTTGGTATCCCCTGTACTGAAACTTTCACCGGTAATTAATCGCAAATGAATCCCGAGATGATCGGGATTCATTTTGGCAAGTTCGGGAATATAGCGCGCTACTTCTCCTTTTGTTTTTACCTTTTTTAGAGTGGTATAAATCTCATTTAGTATGTGCTGATAATCTTGCATTAAGGCTTGTAAAATGGAGTTTTAACTACCGTTGCCGCCACGGGTTTGTTCCGAATGTTGATGAAAATATCCGTTCCGGGCAAACTCATAGCAACAGGAACATATCCCATACCAATTGCTTTTCCTAACGAAGGCGCCATTGTACCGCTGGTCACTCGACCAATTACACTGCTGTCTGCAGTCATGATTTCATACCCTTGACGCGGAATTCCACGTTCTTTAAGTTCAAATCCGATGAGTTTATTTTTAATTCCTGCTTCTTTTTCTTTTTTTAGATTTTCAGCATTTATAAAATCTTTCGTGAACTTGGTAATCCATCCCAGTCCTGCTTCTAAAGGTGAGGTTGTTTCGTCTATATCGTTTCCGTACAGGCAAAAACCCATTTCAAGACGTAGGGTGTCTCTCGCGGCAAGTCCGATAGGTTTAATTCCGTAGTCGGCTCCGGCTTCAAATACTTTATTCCAAATTTGCTCGATGGCATCGTTTTTACAGTAAATTTCAAAACCACCACTTCCGGTGTATCCCGTAGCACTGATAATCACATCATCAACCCCGGCGAAATCTGCAATTTCAAAGTGATAAAATTTAATTGCCGATAAATCTACTGAACTCAAGGGTTGCATCGCTTCGATTGCTTTTGGACCTTGAATGGCAAGTAAGGAATATTCATCAGAGCGATCTTCAAAAATTGCTCCCATGGTATTTTGTTGGTTAATCCATTCGCGGTCTTTTTCGATATTGGAAGCATTTACAACAAGTAAATATTCTTCATCATCAATTTTATAAATAATCAAATCATCGATAATTCCACCGGTTTCATTGGGAAGATATGCATATTGTGCTTGACCTTTGACTAATTTAGTCACGTCGTTACTCGATATTTTTTGAATTAAGTCTACGGCTTTTGGTCCTTTGATAAAAAATTCTCCCATATGCGAAACGTCAAAGACTCCAACACCTTTCCGAACGGTTTCGTGTTCTGCATTCACACTTTCGTAGGAAACAGGCATGTTAAATCCTGCAAAAGGAACCATCTTGGCTCCGAGTTTCTGATGAATATGAGTAAGCGCCGTATTTTTCATGATAAATAAAATTAAGTTTATAAATTACAAAAATAAGCGCTTCCAAAACGATGGGCAAACTATATTTTATGAAGCAAATTCCTCCACTATTAAAGATATGTTAATTCGGTTTCTCCCTGCCGTTTTAATTTATAGTATTTAATAAATTTATGCAATAAAAAATTATGAAAATAACCACTTCCGTAAATCCTTATTCAGGAGCTAAAATTGAAGAATTTGAAAATCACAGCGCGGACGAAGTCGATGAATTGATAAGTCAGGCACATGAGCAATTTTTGTCATGGCGAACATTTTCATTTTCAGAACGTAAAGCGCTTGTATTGGCGCTTGCTGAAGAGCTATTGAAAAACAAACGAATCTACGCTGAAACAATAGTTCGTGAAATGGGAAAACCCATTGCTCAGGCTGAAGCCGAAATTGAAAAATGTGCTTGGAACTGCGAGTATTATGCTGAACATGCAGAATTGCAATTAAAAAAAGAAATCATTCTGACCGATGCCGATAAGAGTTATGTGAGTTTTGAACCGCTTGGGATTTTATTGGCTGTCATGCCGTGGAATTATCCGTTTTGGCAAGTATTTCGTTTTGCCATTCCCGCATTAATGGCAGGGAATGTCGTGGTTTTAAAACATGCCTCCAATGTTTTTGGTTGTGCCCGCCAAATAGAAGAGATTTTTAATCGTGTCGGTTTTCCCAAAGGCTGTTTCACGACTTTATACGTCGGAAGTGAACTGGTTGAAAGCATTATCGAAAACCAACACGTAAAAGCTGTAACCCTCACGGGAAGTAGTGCTGCAGGGGCTAAGGTGGCTGCAATTGCAGGTAAAAACATCAAAAAAATTGTTTTGGAACTGGGAGGCAATAATGCGATGATTGTAATGAAAGATTGCGATTTGTCTAAAACAGTAAAAAAATGTGTCACAGCACGTTTTCAAAATACGGGACAAAGTTGCATTGCCGGAAAACGATTGCTCGTCGATGAAGCAATTGCGGAGAAATTTATGAAAAAACTCCTCAAAAAAATAAATAAAATGAAAAGTGGCGATCCGATGGATGAAAAAACATACATTGGGGTAATGGCTCGTGAAGATTTGGCGGAACAGTTGGAGGAGCAAATGAACCGGTCTGTGGCGATGGGCGCAGAAATTGCCATTGGCGGCACTCGAAAAGGAACGTATTTTGAACCTACCGTACTCACCGGAGTTACGCCGGAAATGCCTGTTTTTAACGAAGAAACCTTTGGTCCGCTGTTAAGTGTTACGACTTTTCAAGACATCGAAGAGGCCATTCAACTTTCCAACAATTCTAAATATGGATTGGGAGTTTCAATTTTTACGGAGAATTTAAACGAAGCAGAAGAAATGGTTCCGTTGTTTGATGAAGGCGCCGTGTTTGTTAACGAGCTGGTTAAGAGCGATCCGCGGTTGCCGTTTGGCGGTGTGAAAGAAAGTGGTTTCGGACGGGAGTTGAGTTATTTTGGGGTGCGTGAATTTGTCAATAAAAAAACAGTATATATAAACAGATTTCAACTTTAATTTATGAATTTTCATACACGAAAATGGATAAAACCTGAAGATTTAAATCCAAACGGAACCCTTTTTGGAGGTCGGTTGTTGGAGTGGATTGACGAGGAAGCAGCGCTTTATGCCATCATTCAATTAGAAAATCCACGCACGGTTACAAAATTTATCAGTGAAATTAATTTTCGAAGCTCTGCTAAAAAAGGGGATATTATCGAAATTGGTTTGGATATTGTCAACTTTGGAAATACTTCACTGACCTTGCAATGTGAAGTTCGAAACAAAATGACACGCGAGGTCATCATCAGCATTGAAAAAATAGTGATGGTGAGTTTGGATGAAGCCGGAAATCCGATTCCACACGGAAAAACCAAAAAAGAATTTGTCAAAGACAGGTTGGGAAAATTCAATTGATTTTACTCTACTGAAATTTAGAAAACTTACAAGATGCGTTTATCTACAAACGTTTATTTCAAACCAATAAAAACAGACGAAATAGACAAATAGTGCATGAACAACAGATTTATTTCAAAATAATTATCTTTTGCATTCCACTGTATTTTCGAATATACAAGAAGCCGCCTTTTATAAAATTGTTTTCAAGACTTGGTTAAGCTGCGATGATATGTGAATCTATGTAATATTTATAAAGATTTAATAATCAGTCTAAAACAAAATCCTTTATTCTCTTTAAGTTTGTTTATGAAAATCCTTTGAAATTAAAACATGAGCAAAGCGTCAATTATTTTCTACAAAACCGACATTGTGGTTATCGGTTCAGGACAAGCGGGATTGTCTGCAGCTTATCACTTGAAGCGTGCCGGAGTTGAACCGGGAAGTGGTTTTGTAGTGTTGGACGATGAATTTGAAGCCGGTGGAGCTTGGCAACATCGCTGGGATTCTTTAACGCTGAGTACGGTAAACGGGATAAATGATTTGCCGGGGATGCATTTTTCGGAAGCAGTGAATGTTGAAGCCAAAGATTTGCAAGCAAACATTGCAGTTCCGGCATATTATGAGAAATATGAAAAACACTTTGGGTTGCCTGTTATTCGTCCGGTACGTGTGGAAAAAGTAGAAGAGAAAAACGGACGGTTTTATGTAAGAACCAATGGAGTTCAATTTGCCGCGCGAGGAATTATTAATGCTACGGGCACGTGGAAAACCCCACATTGTCCGAAATATCCGGGTTGGGATCGCTTCGAAGGAAGACAATTGCATACCGGTGAATATAAAAATGCTGAAGAATTTATTGGAAAACACGTGATTATCGTAGGCGGAGGAATTTCTGCGATACAATTGCTGGGTGAAATTTCAGAAGTGACAAAAACTACTTGGGTGACAAGAAAAGAACCCGATTTTAGGGATTATGAATTTGATCCGGATAAAGGAAGAGAAGCGGTGGCGCTAGTGGAAGAAAGAGTAAGGAAAGGATTGCCTCCAAAATCCGTGGTTTCTGTCACGGGATTACCCATAACTCCTGCAATTCGACACTTAAGAGATAAAGGTGTTCTGAAACGTTTGCCCATATTTAAAGAAATTATTAAAAATGGCGTACGTTGGGAAGACGGAACGGAGTTGGAAGCGGATGTTATTTTCTGGAACACCGGGTTTAAACATTCTTTAGATCACCTTAAACCGTTGAATTTTATTAATGAAAAAGGCGGAATTGTCATGACCGGAAGATTGGCTACACAAGTTGCTAAAGACCCGCGAATACACCTTACAGGATACGGACCTTCTGCTTCAACAATTGGTGCGAACAGAGCAGGCAGGACTGCTGTTCGAGAATTGATGGAATACTTGGAAATGTAGAAACATTGGAAGTTTAAAATAAGAAGTTTTAGCATCGTTCTTAAGTTTCTTTATTTCCCATAGCTTTTAAACCATTAATCTTTTTAAATTAAAATTGAGAAAGGATAGCGGGTATCCTATAACTCTCCTTATTTGATGGTTTTGTGTGTAAAAATCTTTGTATATTTACTTCTGAATTTGATAGATTTTAAAAGTAAAATTATGAAGAATAATATATTCGATTTGATATTTATAACAGTTGCTGCTGTATTCATATTGATTATTAATCATTATAATCTTGCCGAGCAGTATTTGACTTTTTCATTGATACCCCTGATGGGAGCTTATTATGTCGGTAAATATGTGGGAATAAAATTTGAGCAATCGAAGGAAAAAGATACCCATTCAATCCGGATGAATAAAGATGAAGAAGAAAATGGAAATTAAATGTTTCAGCATCAATTTCTCATGGTTTTATTTCAAGATTTTTTTAACTAATTAATTTTCTTCACAGCTAATTTACTTTTTATAACCTCAAAACAGGCTTTATGAGCTTGATACCTTATATAGAATACACACGAATTGAAGCGACCCAGCACAATCTGAATACTTGGTATCACATGTCACATTTGAGCAATGCCTGTGCTTCTGAGGATGCGCATCGTACTTCTGCTTATGCTATTTGTCTTTTGAGTGAAGGCGAACTCCAGTTAGAATCCGATTTGTTTGTTCACAAGGCCAAAGCACCCGCCGTATTTACCATAGCGCCTGCTGCCATTCGCAAATTTACCGATTTGGGGACGCCTTATGATGCGCAAATTCTTTTTTTCCGTAAAGAGGTTTTCTTGGAAGGACAAACAGACATCACGTACCTCGATAAATTTGATTTCTTTGAAAAAACAGGGCAACAAGTAGTCAACTTAAATGCAGAGCAATTCAGTCAGTTTAAATCTTATTTTAAACTGATTCATATAAAAACCACTGAAAATGCGCCACACACTTCGGCGATTATAAGAAGTTTAATTTATATTATTCTCAATGAAATTGAAGATGCACATCAAAAACAAAATCCTGCAGATGCTTCAGAAACTGATAAAAACACAAACATTCTCACCCAGTTTAAAAGTCTTTTATCCGAACATTTCATCCAAGAAAGAGAAGTCTCATTTTATGCTGATAAACTTCATTTAACTCCAAAATACTTTTCTACGGTAATCAAAAAAATAAGCGGGAAAACAGCCGGTTCGTGGATTAATGATATGGTATTGTTAGAATCTAAAGTACGATTGCTAAACCACGAACAAAGTATTTCTCAGATTGCTTATGACCTCAATTTTTCAGACCCTTCTCATTTCGGTAAATTCTTCAAAAAACATACAGGGTTAAGTCCGATGGAGTATCGGAATCAAGTCAAATAACCAAAATCCGACTTTTATACCATTTTCACCTACTTTCAGCTCTTACAGAGGACTGGAGTGCTTCTTATCTTTGTTATGAATAAAAAAAGTAAAGTATAACCATTAAAAAAAGATAAGATGAAAACAATAAGAATTCAATTAGAAACTCTCACATGCCCGAGTTGCATAAACAAAATTGAAAGCGTTTTAAACAAGCAGAACGGCGTGAAAGAGGCAAAAGTAATGTTTAATTCCAGTAAGGTTAAAATAACGTATGATTCTGAAAAAATAACTTCAGAAGCGCTTGCTGAAATTATTGAAAAGCTGGGTTATCCGGTACTTTCATAAATAAATAATTAAAAAGTATAAATCAATAAATTAATAGTATCAAGACAAAAACAAAAAACAGATTGACGGTGGTGTCCGGCAGTCTTCTGCTGTCAGCATTGTTAATATACTTGTTCAATCTCAGCGATTTTGCACGCGAAATTATATTGATAATTGCTGCCGTAATAGCGGGAGTTCCCATTGCCATAAAAGCATTTCAAGCAGTGCGAATGAAAACGTTCAGCATTGATTTGCTCGTGACAATCGCCGTAATCGGTGCAATGATTATCGGTGAATTTACAGAAGCGGCAGTTGTTTCGTTCTTGTTCCTTTTTGGTGATTACCTCGAAGGTCGTACCCTTCAAAAAACCAGAGCGTCCTTAAAATCGCTTATCGATATGGCACCGTTGGAAGCAGTAATTTTAAAAAATGGCAATCAAGTTGTCATTCCTGTCGATGAAGTCAAAGTAGGAGATCATGTTATTGTTCGTCCTGGTGGCAGAATTCCGGTTGACGGCAAAGTGATTTCCGGACAATCTTCGGTCAACGAAGCGGCAATTACCGGCGAATCTGTCCCTGTCAATAAAACGAAAGGCGATCGCGTTTTTACTAGCACGGTTTCAGACAACGGATATTTGGAAATTATTGCAGAAAAAGTAGGTGATGACACGACTTTTTCCAAAATCATCGAATTGGTTGAAGAAGCACAGGAAACCAAAGCAAAAACCCAAAAATTCATGGAGCGTTTTGCTGCTTATTACACTCCGGGAATTTTGATTTTCTCCGTAATTGTCGGACTGATAACGCTCAATGCGCATCTGGCGTTGACATTCTTGGTAATTGCCTGTCCCGGAGCCTTGGTTATTTCCGTACCGGTTTCGATAGTTGCGGGAATTGGAAACGGAGCTAAAAACGGTATTTTGATTAAAGGGGGTGATAAGATGGAAAATCTTGCCCAAATAAACACGCTCGTTTTTGACAAAACCGGAACATTGACCAAAGGAAAACCGGAGGTAACTGACATCAAACCGTATGGAATTTCAGAAAAAGAATTGCTGAAACTGGCAGCAGAAGTAGAAGTTACTTCTGAACACCACCTTGGGAAGACAATCGTACAAAAAGCTAAAGAAAATAAAATCGAATTGGAGGCTCAACCTTCGGATGTTGAAATTATGAAAGGGCACGGTCTCAAAGCTTTATTGAATTATAGCGAGTTTTATATCGGAAATAAATCAGGAGCAGAAAAACTAGAAATTCTCATTCCTGAAACTGCAAGCAGCTATATGCTTCAACAACAAGAAAAAGGCAATACGGCGGTAGTTGTAGTCCGAGACAACCAGGTTATCGGAATTATTTCCATAGCCGACCAAATTCGGGAGGAAGCTCCTGCAACCTTGAATGAGTTAAAGGAAGCAGGCATTGCTGATTTGATTATGCTTACCGGTGACAATGAGCAAATGGCACAAAAAGTTGCGCGACAGTTGGGAATGGATCGTGTGTATTCGGAATTGTTGCCTGAAGACAAAGTGCATAAAGTTTCGGAATTAAAAGCATCCGGTAGAAAAGTTGCAATGGTAGGCGATGGAATTAACGATGCCCCGGCAATTGCAACCGCAGATGTTGGAATAGCAATAGGCGGAACTGCAACGGATGTCACGATGCAAACAGCGGATGTCATTTTGATGTCAGAAAAATTGGACAAACTTCCCTACGCGCTTAAACTCGCCAAAGCAACCGTTCGCAATATGAAACAAAATACGTATTTGGCATTAATCACGGTAGCCTTGTTGTTGCTCGGTGTGTTGACAGATCACATACACTTGGCTTCGGGAATGCTGATTCACGAAATTAGTGTGATTGCAGTTATTCTCAATGCAGTGAGATTGGTGCGTTATCCGAAATTACAGTTTGGATTTAAAAGCTTTAAAATGAAGAAAAGTGACGCTAAAGTGAATTATGCACCGAGTTGGAGTTCGCGTAATAAATAATTAATAAAAATCCGACTAATATACCAAAACTGAAGTCTTATATACATCACTATGCTCGGTTTAAGAGCGTACTTTTGAAATAAACAATAACATTAAAAATTATAATATTATGAAGAAAATAAAGAGAAGTAAAATCAGAATTTTAGTTAGCATTTTCGCTTTCTTAATTGCTCTTCCGGTTTTTGCACATTGCGATTCGTATGACGGTCCTGTGATTCAAGATGCTTATAAAGCATTAGAAAAAGAAGACGTTACGTATGTTTTGAAATGGATTGATGCCGACCAAGAAGCAGAAATTAAAAATCTTTTTAGTAAAACGGTCAACTTAAAAAATACCGATGCTCAAGTATACGCTATCGTTGAAAAGCATTTTCTGGAAACGCTTGTCCGATTGCATCGAGAAACGGAAGGCGCTGCATTTACCGGATTAAAACCGGCAGGTTCCACAACGCCAATTGTACAAATGGCTGATAAGTCAATTGAAACCAAGGAAGTAAATACGTTGCTTTCAAATATTGGAAATCACATTAAACACGTAATTCAAGAAAAATTCGATAAAGTTGCGGCTTTGCATAAAGTAAAAGATAATTCAGTAGCCGAAGGTCGAGCATATGTAATGGCTTATGTAGATTATACACATACACTGGAAGCCATAGAACACATTCTGGCACACGGAGGTCATCATTAAAACTATCCAAGCGGTTGATTTTGTTAACCTTTTCTAAGCTTTAAGTTTTTAGGAAAGGTTATTTTTTTATTTATTTATCTTTCAGAATGGAAAAATATATTTTTACAAATCTCCCCGATTTGGGACGCTTAATGCTTATTACAGTCAGTACTTATGTAGCATTGGTAATTATGTTAAGAATTGCCGGAAAACGCACGCTGGCAAAAATGAACGCATTTGATTTTGTGGTGACCATAGCCATCGGTTCTGTACTTTCCATCATTATGATGGATAAAACTATTCCTTTGTTAGAAGGAATTGCCGCATTGGCGTTGTTAATAATACTTCAATATCTGATTTCCTTGGCTACGGTAAATTTTAAATCATTGAACAGTTTTGTCAGATCTTCACCCACACTTTTATTTTACGAAGGTGAAATGCTTAAAAAGAACATGAAAAAAGAAAGAGTTACCAAAAGTGAAATTTTGGCATCGTTAAGAAAAGAAGGAATTCACTCTATCGCCGATGTCAAAGCAGTTGTCATAGAATCAAACGGTGATCTTTCTGTTATTAAAAAGGATAAAAGCAAACCCACAGAGACTTTGCAAAATGTAAATTCAAAAAATGATTGATTGGTTTAGAAAAATAAATTTAATAAGCGATGCTGCTAAGCTTAAAAAGCGCATCTATCATTCATCTTTTTTAAATAAGCATGAAGAGTATAAATGTTAAAACTTGATATGTTTTTAGATTTTCTTCACGTTAAATTTGGATTTATTTTAAATAAATCTTATGATTTACGTAATTTTGCACCATCACTAATCCAACTTCTTATGAAATTCAACAAACTACTTCCCATCAGTGTTTTAACACTATGTATCTCTATTATCAGTCTGAATTTATATGGACAGACACCGATAGAAAAAAACAAGATAATTTCTTCATATAACCATTCTTATCTTAGTGATTTTGCTTCAAAAGCCCTTGAAGAATCTGAGAGAAAGAAAAATCACGCTGTAAATTATGCGCAGGCAAGAAATCTCCCTATTTCTTATACTGATGATACGGGTTCATTTTTGGAACTTCAAGAAGTGACTTCAGACGGAATCTTAATTTATTATAAAACAAATAATGTTAATGCGGCTTTATCAACACGAACCAATCATCTCAACATTGGCGGCTTGACAGGGTACAATCTTGATGGTCAAAATATGGTTGCGTACGTTTGGGATGGAGGACATCCTCGTGAAACTCATCAAGAATATGATGGTCCCGGCGGAAACAACCGAGTTACCATCATGGATGCTGCAACCGAAGGAGGAATTAATTTAAATTTTCACGCTGCTCACGTCGTCGGAACCATTGCAGCATCAGGTGTGGATCCAAATGCCAAAGGGATGGCACCACAATCTACCATAAAAGCATACAAATGGACTCAAGATTTGCAAGAAGCAATTTTGGCCGCTTCGCAAGGTATGTTAATCTCCAATCATTCCTACGGGTTTGATAGCTCGACACTTCCCGCTTATTTTTTTGGATCTTATATGGATTATGCTGAGGAGTGGGATGAATTGATGTTTAACACGCCCTATTATTTGATGGTAGCCTCTGCCGGCAATGATGGAAATAACACATCTTACAATTCACAACCTTTAGCACCGGGATACGATTTGTTAAGTGGTAATAAAACAGCAAAAAACAACTTGGTTGTTGCAAATGCTCAAGATGCAACTGTGGACAGTAACGGAAATTTAATAGCTGTTGCAATCAATTCTTCAAGCAGTCCGGGACCTACAGATGATTTACGAATTAAACCCGATATTGCCGGAAACGGAACATCGGTATACTCTACTTTTGAAAGTTTTGATAATTCATATAATACCTTAAGCGGAACATCCATGGCTGCGCCCAATGTTACAGGTAGTTTATTGTTATTGCAACAACATTATAACAACTTATACAATACTTACATGCGTGCCGCTACTTTAAAAGGTTTGGCAATGCACACTGCCGATGATGCCGGTCCCATCGGACCCGATGCCAAATTTGGATGGGGACTTTTAAATGCAAAACGCGCAGCAGAAACCATTACCCAAAACGGAACCGAATCCATTATTAACGAATTGGTTTTAAATCAAGGGCAAACCATTACGTTACAAGTAACAGCGGATGGGATCCATGATTTAATGGCATCTATTTCTTGGACAGACAGACCGGGAGCGATTAATAATGTATTAAATTCATCTACCCCGGCACTTGTTAATGATTTAGATCTTCGTATTTCTAAAGATGGAAATACATTTTACCCGTGGAGGTTAACTTCTGCCACAACCAATTCCAATTCCGGAGACAATCAAGTCGATCCTTTTGAACGTATTGAAGTACCGAATGCTTCGGGAGTTTATACCATCACAATTAGCCACAAAGGAACTTTAGTTGGAGGAAACCAAGCATTTAGTTTAATTGTTACGGGAATTCAGAATAATTGTCTAAGCGCAACTGCTCCGCAGAATTTGAATGCAAACGATATTACGGATGATTCGGTTGTAATTTCCTGGTTATCGGCAACGGGAGCTACGCACGACTTACGCTACAAAAAAAGTACAGATTCCACGTGGACAGATGTGAATAACATCCTTCTGAATTCCTATACAATTACCGGACTGGATGTTTATACACAATATGATGTTGAAGTAAGAAGCAAATGTGATTCCACTGCACCCTCAGCATATACTCTTTTAAATTTCACGACCACAGGTAAAACGTATTGTAGTTCATATTCAAACAGTTTACCAACTCTAAATTATATAAGTGAGGTTACATTTAATACCATTAATAATGGTTCAGGGCCTAGTACGTATTCAGATTTTACTTATTTAAATACGGAACTGGTAATTGGGAATACTTATACCATTTCGTTGTATACTACAGGAGCTCAAAATTACTCAGCAACCTATGCAGTCTGGATAGATTATAATAACGATGGAGTTTTTGATTCATCAGAAAGAGTATTTACAGATGTAGGAGTTGCCAATACACCTTCAACTGGCACTATTACTATTCCCACAATTGTAAATCCGATTAGAACTACGATGAGGGTTTCCATGATTTCAGATGTTGAATTTCCCGGTCCCTGTCAAGAAATAAGTTATGGAGAGGTAGAAGATTATGCCGTATTTTTTATTCACGATTCCACGTGTTTACCACCTTCGGCATTGACTGCAACAAATATTCTAGATGAAGAAGTTACTGTTAATTGGACACCCGGAGGATCTGAAACTGCTTGGAGAGTTGCTTGGGGATTGCCGGGATTTACACCCGAAAACAATGAAATCGGAATGGAAAATGTAAATTCCACTTTCTACCAAATTACAAATTTAACTCCGGAAACGAATTATGAGTTTTATGTACAAGCTGTTTGTAGCACTGAAGGTATTACTTGGGCAGGGCCTGTGTCATTCCTAACACTTCCTAAAAGACCGGATAATGACGATTGCATCAATGCAACACCAATTTCTTGCGGTGATACTTTGACGGGTTCGGTATTAGATGCTACAAAGAGTAGTCTTCCTAATCCAAGTTGTGATTCGGCAAACTCCGGTTCTTCTTTAGAAGATGTGTTTTTTAGTCTCGATGTTGAAGAAAACTATACTTACACCATCTCGGTAAATGGAATAAATTATGATGCAATTCTGGTGCTCTACAGTGGAACTTGTGATGGATTATTAGAAATTGCCTGTCAGGATGCTTCCTTTGATCTAGGTGGAATGGAAACCATAACTTACACTGCTACAGCTTCTGAAACGCTTATTATTCGCACCTATAATTATTTAAGTGGTTTTGGTGATTATACCATCAGCGGTTCTTGTGAATATGATGGATTCGTATATGATAACGGGGTTTGGACTCCCGGAGATCCAAACGTTCTGGCAACGGCAACTGACAATATTTTAGTTCGAAATGGCGAAACTACTTTTTCAAATGATATTGAAGTAAATGACATACATATTGAAAGCGGAGCGACATTAAAAGTTGAAGGTGTGCTTACAATCAACGGAAATATAGAAAACGAAGGGAATTTAGTTTTCGTCAGTACAGCCACACGCAATGGAGAATTGGCAGCTGTACCTGCCACTTCCACAATTACAGGTGAAGTGACTGTTCAGCGATATGCACAAAACAGACGTTCCTACCGAATGATTAGCAGTGCTGTGACTACTACAACTTCAATTCATGAGAACTGGCAAGAAGGCGCTACAAGCAGTACCCATAATCCTGAAATGGGTTTTGGAACTCATATCACAGGAAGTACGATTGACCAGCTAAACGGATTTGATAAAACGACAACAGGAAATCCATCGTTGTTTACACTGGATGTTCCCGGACAAAAATTTGATGCCATCGACAATACGGATGTCAATACCCTTACGGCCGGGGAACCTTATTTAATATTCATTCGCGGTGGGAGAGATGTGGATTTGACATCGAACAACTCTTCGAGCGAAACAGTTTTGCGGGCAACAGGTACGCTTCTGACCGGATCTACGACACAGTCTTTCCCTGATGCTGTTGATCAGGATTTTATAATGTTCGGGAATCCGTATCAAAGTGCAGTAGATTTAAATAGTGTATTTGCTAAATCTGTTAATCTCAACACGAATTACTTTTATCTCTACGATCCCGCTCTTGGAGATCACGGGGCTTATCATACGGTTGATTTAATTAATACTCCATCAACAACATTAGCCTATTTGCAACCCGGACAGGCTGCGCAAGTGAAAGTTACAGGACCTGCAACCATTGTTTTTGATGAAAGCGACAAAGCTCCCGGTAATTTTACCGCACCAAACCGACCGATAGATGGGCACAATATGCTCATGGTAGCGTTGTTTACTACGGATAATTTTAACAATCAAGGGCCTATTCACGATAGGTTCAGTATCTTTTTTGATGGGGCGAATAGCAATTTGCTGACAGAAAAAGATGCCATAAAACCGATGAATTTTTACGAAAATATTGGAGTGAACCACAACGGAACGTATTTGAGTGTTGAGTCCAGAGAATTGCCACAAATCGGTGAAATGTATCAGGTGTTTACAACTGGATACACCCATACACACTACACCTTAAAAATTAATAAAAACGGTTTGGAAAATTATGTGATGTATCTCGACGATCATTATACCGGTACAAGCACCCTTATTGAAGCGGGACAAAACACCTATGCATTTAGCGTTACAAATGAAGACGCTTTGAGTTTAGCAAATGACAGATTTGTGATAAGAACTGAACAATTGCTAGACAATAATTCCCATACATTGTTGGACGGAATTCATCTGTATCCAAATCCGTTGCATTCTGAAACGTTCTTTATTTACGCTCCCGGATGTAATGGTAAAGCAATGAATATAACCATCAACGATATCAGCGGAAGAAGCATTTATGAACAAAAAGTCACTTCAAGTGAGGATGTGATTTCTGTAACTTTGGATGAAAATATCGCCTCGGGAGTATATTTGATTACGTTAAACGTTGAAAATGAAACACAAACGGTCCGATTGTTAAAAGAGTAAATCGCTTACAATCGCGTTTGACTTAATAACAACAAACTCCTTTCAGTGATAAAAGAGATTCTGATTATGTATTGGAATCTCTTTTTTTAGCGGTAATTAATTTTAAATTTTTAGTTTAAATCCGAACACAAAAAAATTATTTCAACTATTTTTTTTGCAATTTTACGAGATTTAAAAACCTTATGATAAATACTTATGAACAAGCTTTTAAAACTTGAAGAAACGGCTCAACTGCTGCTAGCTGTTTTTTTGTTCTATCAATTGGATTACGCCTGGTGGATTTTTCCGGCTTGTATTCTTTTGCCGGATGTGTCTATGATTGGGTATTTAATAAATACAAAAACAGGAGCTTTTACCTATAATTTTTTTCATCACAAGTTTGTGGCAATCGGTGTGTTAATTTTGGGATATTGGTTAAACAATCAAATGGTGATTTTTTCAGGTCTGATTTTATTCGGTCATGCGTCCATGGACAGAATATTTGGCTACGGATTAAAATATACCGACAATTTTAAGAATACGCATTTGGGATGGATTGGGAAAAATAATGATTAACTTGTCATCACACTTTATAAATAGCTTTTTAAAATGAAATTTCTGCTTAAAATATTGTTGATTTTACCATTTATTTTATTGAGTTGCAACAATTCTGATATTTCTCAAATTAATGAAATGGAAACTGAAATTCATCAGTTGAAAGCGCAAAATGATTCCTTGATTAAAATTCTCAGTGAGAGAATTCCGGATACCAATTATTGGTTCAATCCACATTATGACAGTGGAAAATTTACGCGTCTTGGCATCGAAAATCCGGATGAATTTATTAAAAATGCACTTCGTGAAAAACCCGAGCTCATCCCTGCAGATGCTGTTTTGGGCGGAACTATGTATTTTGGAAATATTCAGTTATTAAGTGACAAATGGTTGATAGCCGAATTTGAATACGGTCATATTTATGGGAGGGCTATTTTTCAATATCAATTAAATAAAGAAAACAATCCGGAGTTTAAATTGCTTCTAGTCGATGTGCCTGGAGCATAATTTTTTTCAATGACGCGTTCCAATAAAAAAAATGAAATATTTTTAAAAAAATGATGTAACAAAAGTTTAGGTCGGAAGTCTATAGAATAGAGACAAGCACCAAAATCCGGATAAAATCTTTCTCGCTATTATGCATTACCAATTACTATGTTAAAGAAAATCAATTTAATTAATCAAGCTATGAAAAAGTTGCCCATTTTATTATTTATCTTCACTTTTTACAATTCCGTTGCACAGATTTCCGCGGACAATCTGTCGCTCAACACCAATATCACTGTATCGGGAATAAGCGGCGTGGTTGTTGACAAAGCCTCTCAAGATCCGCTGCCGTATGTTACAATCGTCGTAG
>JAAYLC010000068.1 GCA_012522045.1 Bacteroidota bacterium | reverse complement strand
ATGAAAAACTAAGCGATCACATCGGGCTGATTCCGCTTGTGATTATTTCTCCGGCGGACAGAGATTTAATTATTGAAGGAAGCGAAACCCGACGCAAATTTATAGACGGGGTCATTTCTCAGCGCGACCCGGATTATCTGCAAAGTTTGATTAAGTACAACAAAGTTGTGACACAACGCAATGCGCTGCTAAAATATTTTGCCGCCAATCACACCTTTGACCCGCATACCCTTTCCATTTACAATGAACAAATGCACCTTTACGGGACATCAATTTTTGGGAAACGCATGGCCTTTCTAGAAGATTTTTTGCCTATTTTTATAGCACGTTATCAATCCATCAGCAGCGGAAATGAACAAATTAACTTAGCCTATGAAAGTCAGTTAAAAGAGGATGACTTACTGAGTTTGCTCGAAAACAATATCCAAAAAGACAGAATGTTGCAATATTCAAATTACTGGATTCACAAAGACGATTTAATTTTTACGATTGACGAACATCCGATAAAAAAATTCGGGTCGCAAGGGCAGCAAAAATCATTTTTAATCGCTTTAAAACTCGCTCAATTTGATTTTATCAAACTTCAGGTTAAAAACAATCCCATTCTGCTTTTAGACGATATTTTTGACAAACTTGATGAAACACGTGTGGAACATTTAATAACTTTGGTCGATAACGAAAATTTTGGACAAATTTTTATTACCGATACGCATGAAGCGCGTACCGAAGCGGTTATAAAAAAAGTTCATCAATCCTATAAAATGTTTCCTTTGGATAAAAACTAAATTCGCCGCTATGAAACGTACTTCGATACTCATTTTAACTGCATTTTTATTATTTTCTTGTACCAACAAACAAAATCCCGAAGACCAGAAAAAACACCTTTCCGGTTATTGGGAAATAAAAGAAGCAACAACACCACACGGAAATAAATCCTACGATTTAAACTTCGTTGTTGATTATATTGAAATTGACGGAAGCAACGGAACGCGTACCAAAGTAAGCCCACAAATGGATGGCAGCTATGTCACAAACGGCATGACAGAAAATTTCACCTTGAAAGTTGAAAACGATACGTTATTTATGCTATATACGACGGATTTTGACCAATGGAAAGAAGCTGTGATTGAAGCCAAAGACAGCATTTTGGTCGTGAAAAACGAAGACAATAAAATCTATACTTATAAAAAATATCATAACGAATCTCTAATACCTGCTGTTCATGAATAAAAAATCAGAATCCGATTTTAATTTATTCGCTCTAAAAGACGTTCTTAAAGATTTTGTAAAAGACAACAAACTCGAAGACGGTTTGGACAAAGTTCGCGTGATTGAAGCCTGGAACAAAGTTATTGGAACTTCGCTGGGAGGATATGTTACCAATATTGATTTTAACAAAGGAACTTTGTACGTAACGGTTTCGTCATCAGTGATGCGCCAAGAGTTGAGTTACGGCATCGACAAAATGATCTCTTTATTAAATGAAGAGCTGCAAAATGATCTTATCAAGAAGTTGATTTTACGTTGATTTTTTCCGAATGCTATGAAAAATATTGTATTTCTCACCTTCCTTCTCCCCTTTATAGTGAAAGCTCAGGAATTTACGCGTGCCGACACACTCAAAGGAAGCATCACTCCTGAAAGGGCCTGGTGGGATGTCATGCATTACGATTTGGCTGTAGAAATTTTTCCGGAAACAAAGCAAATTTCAGGACGAAATACAATTATATATAAGGTAATTGCTTCGCATACAACGATGCAAATCGATTTACAAAGTCCGATGGGCATAGACAGTATTATTCAGAACAATAAAAAATTGACTTTTCAATCAGAAGGGAATGTTCACTTTGTAAACGTCCGGCAGCAACTCATCGGCAGCAAAAACGAACTTGACATTTACTTTTCCGGGATGCCGCGAGTTGCTAGAAGACCTCCGTGGGACGGCGGATTTGTTTGGACTAAAGATTCAAATCAAAACTATTGGATAGCCAATGCCAATCAAGGAATCGGGGCGAGTGTATGGTGGCCGTTAAAAGATCATCCGTATGATGAACCGGATGAAGGAATGCGTATTTCGGTGACCGTTCCTAAAGATTTAATGAACGTAAGCAACGGGCAATTAAAAGCTGTTCAGGAACACGAAACCACTAAAACTTGGATTTGGGAAGTTGTAAATCCGATTAATGCCTACGGCGTGAATATAAGTATCGGCGATTACGTCCATTTTGAGGAAATTTATCAAGGCGAAAATGGTCTGTTGAAAATGGATTATTACGTGCTCCGAGACCATAAAGAAAAAGCCAAAAAACAGTTTCAACAAGCTCCTCTTATGATGGAAGCCTTTGAATATTGGTTCGGACCCTACCCTTTTTACGAAGATGGTTACAAACTGATTGAAGTTCCTTATTTGGGAATGGAACATCAAAGCGCCGTTACTTACGGGAATAATTTTGAAAACGGATACCTTGGAAAAGATTTATCGGAAAGCGGGCATGGATTAAAATTTGATTTCATTCTCATTCATGAAAGCGGACACGAGTGGTTTGCCAATAACATTACCAACAATGATGTGGCTTATATGTGGATTCACGAAGGATTTACTTGTTATTCGGAAAGTTTGTATCTCGATTATCATTTTGGAAAAAAAGCTGCTTCGTAATATGTCGTCGGTTTGAGAAAACGAATTATGAATGATCGTCCGATGATTGCCGTACCCAACGTAAATTTTAGAGGAAGCAGCGATATTTACTACAAAGGTGCCAATGTGTTGCACACCCTTCGACAGGTCATTAATAACGATCAAAAATGGAGAAGTATTTTACGCGGCCTTAACGAAACTTTTTATCATCAAACCATCAGCAGCAAACAACTTGAAGATTATATTTCCGAACAATTAAATTGCGATTTATCTCCTTTCTGGAATCAGTATTTAAGAACCACGAAAATTCCAACTTTAGAGTATAAAATAGACGGAAAAAAGCTGCGTTACCGATACACATCGGTTGTAGAAAATTTTGAAATGCCCGTTTTAGTTACTATTAATAAAAAAGAGAAATGGCTTCGCCCTACAAAAGAATGGAAAACGTTGAAAGTTGGAAAACCGATAGAAAATTTTTCTGTCAAAGAAGATTTTTACATTCATATAAATCCTACTGAACCTTAAATTTAAAAAATATAAACAATGATTTTTATTGAAAATGAAGGCAATACCAACCCGAAGTTAAACTTGGCTTTGGAAGAATACATTCTTCGGAATTTCAGTCCGGAAACCGATTATCTGTTGTTTTACATTAATGAACCCTCAATTATCATAGGTAGAAATCAAAATACGTTAGAAGAGATTAATTACGATTATGTCACCGAAAAAGGAATTCACGTGGTTCGCAGAATATCCGGAGGAGGCGCTGTTTATCACGATTTGGGCAATTTAAATTTTAGTTTTATTACCAATCATGACCTTAAGAGTCTGAATAACTTTAAAAAATTTACGGCTCCGGTTATTAAAGTATTGAATGAACTCGGTTTGGATGCCGAACTCAAAGGACGCAATGATATTGAAGTAGACGAAAAGAAAATTTCCGGAACGGCTCAATTTTCAACCGGAAAACGAATGGTCAGTCATGGGACGCTTTTATTTGACACCGATTTGGGAGAAGTTGCCAATGCGCTTCAGGTTAAAATGAGTAAAATTCAATCCAAAGGTCATAAATCGGTGCGAAGTCGTGTGGCCAATATTTCTGAATTTCTTGAAAACCCAATGACCATTGCGGAATTTCGCCAGTTGTTGTTAGATGGTTTATTTGAAGAAAGTGAACCTTTTAAAACGTATCACCTCACCCCGGAACAATGGGAAGAAGTTCATAAATTAAAAGAAGAAAAGTATGATACTTGGGAATGGAATTACGGAAAATCTCCCAAGTTTAATATTCAAAGAACACGTCGTTTTCCCATCGGTGAAATTGATTTGAGACTTTTTGTAGAAAAAGGGCATATTACGGAATTTAAAATTTTTGGCGATTTCTTTGGGAAAGAACCTGTTGCAACTTTAGAATCACTTCTTCAAGGCATACGTTATGAGCGGGAAGCTATCACCAGCATTATAAAAGACATTGACCTTAAAGAATATTTTGGAAACATAGACCTAAATGATTTTATTGAACTCATACACGGTGATGATGAATAATTATGAGAAACGAATTAAAAATTGTGATTGTCATAATTCTAGCCGGAATAACAATTTACGGACTTGTAACCGGTAAGTTTTTATTTCTGTTTCTGTGGCTGCCATTGGGATTTTTATTTCGTTCCAATAAAAATTCAAAATAAAAAACCGCCTCGATTTTGAGACGGTTTCTTTTTGATTAAATAATTATTTTTCTGTTTACTCCACGATAAATTTTCCTTTCATCAAGGCTACGTGACCCGGAAATGAACAGATGAAATCGTAAGTTCCTGCTGCGGGAGCTTCGAACTCAATTCGTGTTTCTTCTCCTCCACCGATAGTTTCGGTATAAGCAATAACTTGGTCTTCCATATCTGCCGGGATGTAATCGTTGTCTGCGGCAGTAGCTGCTGCGATTCCAAATTCATTGACATCTGTTCCTTTAGCAAGAAGCACCCAGTTGTGGCCCATTACTTTTTCATCCATTTGTCCAACGTGTTTTAAAATCAACGTTACTTTTTGCCCGGCTTTAACACGCATTTCTTTTTTGTTGAATTGCATTTGGTCATTGCCTTCAATGGTAAGCGTTACCGCATTACTTGTAGCTTGTAAACTTGCAGGTTCATCTCTTTCCTGAGTTCCAATCGTCGTAGGAGTTGTTGTTTGTTCCTCTTTTTTATTGTTGTTTCCGCAACTGAATGCAAGTACTGCAACAAAAATCAATAATAGTTTTTTCATTATATGATATAGTTT
>JAAYLC010000146.1 GCA_012522045.1 Bacteroidota bacterium | reverse complement strand
TTGAAGAATATAACCAAAGAAAACATCAAGGAATAGGAAACAAAAAGCCAAAAGATTTGTATAAATTTGAAAGAATAATTCAACTTAAATCAGCCTAATTGTGGTACAGAAAATGGGTAGTACTTTATATCAGATTTTATTTAAAAATCACTTTTTAATAAGGAATCAAATGTTTTACTGAATTAATTTCTTGCAAGTTTTCATACAATTGCCTAATTCAACGTATAGCGCTTGATTTTTCAATGAATTTATTTTTTAAATAATGAAAATATTAGTTTATCAAAAACAAATTAGCTTGAATCTTTGATAAAATATAAAAATATAGGGAAAAAGTGTTTGTTATTTGTATGGGTATTATTACTTTTGAACTTTATTAATATAGGATCAGCTAAACCAAATTAAGTGAAAAAGGATTATTAAATTCAGGTTAAATAGTCATAGTGTATGACGCATCAATGGATTATAGTTCATATTTTCGCATTAAAAATTTTAATTATGAAGAAAACGCTACTATTATCAACTTTATTTTTCACCTCCTTATTTTATGCGCAGGAGACATCTCACACAGATTATAACAAATGGTCTGTCGAGTTGTCCGGAGGAATGCATAAGCCTGCACGACCTCTTACAAGTGGTTTTTACACAGACACACCGTCCTTTTCACAATTTGAAATTGGAACGCGTTATATGTTTAACAACAAGGCGGGAGCGCGAATCGATTTTGGGTATCAAATGATGAGCGAAGGAGACAACAGCCGCCCTTTTGAAACTAATTTTTGGAGAATTAGCTTACAAGGGGTTGTGAATTTAGGAAGTTTGTTTGACTTTCATACCTGGACAAACTCGTTGGGGTTATTGGCACATGCAGGAGCTGGATACGGTAAAATTTTACCTCAAGATCCTTATGAACTAGGAAGTGGTGACCAAGTCGGACACTTTATAGCCGGTATTACTCCTCAATTGCGTTTGGGTGACCGAGTTGCACTTAAAGGAGATCTTTCCATGATGGGGAATTTCCGTCAAGATGTTACTTGGGATGGAGCAAGCAAAACGAGAATGCGTGGATTTAACGGCTATTTAGTTAATGTGTCCATAGGATTAAACGTTTATCTCGGAAAGAACCAAGAGCATGCAGATTGGGTTAGAGTGCTCAGTATAGAAGACGATAAATTCTCTGAACTCGAAAATAGAATAGCTAAAATTGAAACTGACTTAATTGATTCAGATCAAGATGGGATACCGGATTATTTGGATCGAGAGCCTAATACGCCTTCAGGTGTAGCTGTGGATTCTAAAGGTAGAGCTATTGACAGAAATGAAAACGGAATTCCTGATGAAATGGAAAGACATTTGGATCAGCGTTATGCAAGAGCAGATCAAATTTCAAAATCAGGAGATGCAGATCAGTTAATAAAGACCTTACTTAACGAAGGATACGTGAATGTTTATTTCAAATTTGACAGTGCTGTTCCTGAAATATATTCATTTGAATCAATTAATTACTTGGTTCGATATATGACTGATAATCCTTCTGCAACTGCTGATTTAATCGGATATGCAGACGAAATTGGAAATGCAGAATATAACAGACAATTATCAGAAAGAAGAGCACAAGCTGTTTATGATATAATGGTCGCTGCAGGAATTTCAGGTGACAGATTGAACATTATCGGAAATGGTGTGGATTCATCAGTTGATAAAGACAATTCATCTGCAAGACAATTAGTAAGAAGAGTTACTTTCAGATTGAAATAATTAAAACTTATAAAAGATTAAAAAACCGTTTCATTAAATTGAGGCGGTTTTTTTTGCTTTATGAGTAACCAAATCACATCATAACAGTTTTTAAATCGTATTTTATTCTTATTTATAAAGTCTAATTGGTATTTTTGTGAAGATTCTTTGAAATGAGACAATAAGTTTTAAAGAATTGATATTCAATTATTTATAACTAATAACATAAAAATTTTAATAATGAAAGTAACAGTAGTAGGTGCAGGTGCCGTGGGTGCCAGTTGTGCTGAGTACATTGCCATTAAAGATTTTGCAAGTGAAGTTGTCTTGCTCGATATCAAAGAAGGATTTGCAGAAGGAAAAGCAATGGATTTGATGCAAACAGCCTCTTTAAATGGCTTTGACACTAAAATCACAGGAGTAACAAATGATTATTCCAAAACAGCAGCAAGTGATGTTTGTGTAATTACCAGCGGAATTCCAAGAAAACCGGGAATGACCAGAGAAGAATTAATCGGTATCAATGCCGGAATTGTAAAAGATGTTTCTGCGCAATTGGTAAAACATTCTCCAAATACCATACTTATTGTTGTTAGTAATCCAATGGATACGATGGCATATCTTGCCCATAAAGTTTCCGGACTTCCTGAAAATCGAATAATCGGTATGGGCGGAGCCTTGGACAGTGCACGTTTTAAATATCGTTTGGCAGAAGCACTCGGAGCTCCCATTAGTGATGTTGACGGCATGGTAATCGGCGGTCACAGCGACACGGGCATGGTGCCGTTAACGCGGCTTGCTACCAGAAACAGTATTCCGGTTTCTAAGTTTATTTCTCAAGAACGATTGAATCAAGTTAAAGAAGATACCAAAGTTGGTGGAGCTACGCTGACAAAATTGTTGGGAACTTCTGCATGGTATGCACCGGGTGCTGCTGTTTCTGCAATGGTTCAGGCAATTGCTTGCGATCAGAAAAAAATGTTTCCTTGTTCTGTGATGTTAAACGGCGCATACGGAATGAAAGATATTTGTCTGGGTGTTCCGGTCATTCTCGGAAAAAATGGAATCGAAGAAATTGTAGAAATCGAATTAAATGAAGAAGAAAAAAATCACATGAGAGAAAGTGCCGACGGCGTTCGAAAAGTAAATGCGCTTTTAAAATTCTAAAACTTGAGTTTGGTTTAATGATAAAATCCGTCTCATTTTTTGGGACGGATTTTATATGGTTACCAACCTCCGGATGCGCCACCGCCACCAAAACTTCCGCCACCAAAACCGCCGCTAAATCCTCCTCCAAAACTTCCACCGCCTCCAAAACCACCGCGACTCCCGCCGCTTCTTCCCATACTGCTCAAAATGAGAACATCAAGCAATGAAGGGCCTCTCTTGTATTTGCCGTTTTTGCCGCCTTTATTTTTACTTCCCAGAATAATTATCAGGATAATAAAAAATAACAAAACCAAAATAAAGGGAATGCCCTCTCCGGATGAATCGGTTTTATTGTTTTGAAATTCACCTTTTAAAGCTTCGAAAATTGCATCACTTCCCTTATCCAATCCGGCATAAAAGTTATTGTTCCGAAATTCAGGAATCATTACTTGGTGAATAATTTGGTGTGCCATGCGATCCGTAATCCGATATTCTATGCCGTATCCGGTATTAATATCTACGCGTCTGTCATCTTTGGCAAGCGTAATTAGGATTCCGTTATCTTCACCTTGTTGACCAATTCCCCATTTCTGTCCCCATTTAGCACCTAATAAGGCAATGTCTTCACCCTGAGTGGAAGAAATGATTACACATACAATTTGTGTGGAAGTAGAATCGGCATAGCGTATTAATTTTTGCTCTAATGCTGTTTTCTGAGTAGGGCTTAATAAGTCGATATAATCGTAAACAGAAGTTTGAATTCTCGGTTTTTCAGGAATTTCAAACTGAGCCCATCCCGAACTAGTACTTAATAAAAAAAATATAGAAAGAAAAGGTAGCAAAATGCTACCTGAGATTTTAAAATTGAATCGTGTTCTTGTGTTTTTCATTTTATTGCTACCGCTATCGGCAATTCAAATTAACTACCTATAAGCTGTTACATATTAGTTATCCAAAGGAAATATCGTCCGGTAATTCGTTTTTATCATCTGTTTGATAAGGAAAATATTGTTTTAGTTTTTCGCCCACTTTTAAAATGCCTTTGACGATTCCGTTTTTAATTTCATTGTTCTTAAAATGAGAAACTATGAGATTGATAGTGCCTTCCCAAAAATCGTGTTCAACTACTTTATTAATTCCTTCATCTCCCATGATAACTAATTTTCTGTCTACTACAGCAATGTATAATAGGGTTCCGTTGCGTTGTTGTGTGTTGTTCATTTTAAGAAGCGCGAAAACTTCTGCAGCACGATCAAATGGATCCAGAATACTCCCGTCTTTTTGAGAGACCGAATGGGCTTCGATATGAACACGGATTTCTCCGGAAGTATTTCTTTCGGCTGTTTGAATTGCTGCTATTATTTCAGCTTCTTCATCCGGAGTCAGAAATTTTTCAACCTCGTGCATAGGCGTGGGATTAATTAGTTCCGAAATCAAAATTTACTTCGGGAGCGGCTTCCGAGCCTTCATCGGCTTCAAAATAAGGTTTGGTTGTAAACCCTAAAATTCCGGCAGCTAAATTGGTCGGAAATTTGCGAATTTCAGGATTGTAAACGCGAAGCGCCTCATTGTAGCGGTTGCGTTCTACGTTAATTCGGTTTTCGGTTCGTTCCAATTCATTGATTAATTCTCTGAAATTTTCATTAGCTTTTAAGTCCGGATAGCGTTCAAAAGTAGCCAAAAGTCTCGATAATGCTGAAGATAAACCGGCTTGTGCTTGTTGAAACTGTTCGATTTGTTCGGGGGTTGCATTGGCGGGATCCACAGTTATTGCAGTGGCTCGGCTTCTCGCTTCTGTAACCTGAATCAAAGTTTGTTGTTCGAATTGCGCATATCCTTTCGCTGTGTTTACAATATTTGGAATCAAATCGGCACGACGTTGATAAGAACTTTCAACATTTCCCCATTGTGCCATAACGTTTTCATCCAATTGTACCAAACGGTTATTGACAGATGCAAACCATCCTCCCACAATTAAAATTAAACCTGCAATAACAATAAGAGGCATCCATTTTTTCATAAGTAATAAAGTTTTAAAGTTCGTTTTTGATTTTTTGTAGTTCAACTTTCACCCATTCCAGTTTTTTGATTAATTCTAACCGACTGAGCACCTTTTGTTTGTTTTCCTTAAGTCGAATTTTTGCACCATCTAGTGTAAATCCCTGAACTTTGACCAAGTGGTAGATTAGTTCTAAATTAGCTACATCTTCTTTTGAAAATTTTCTATCGCCTTTTGCATTCTTTTTTGGTTTCAGAATATCAAATTCTTTTTCCCAAAATCGAATCAATGAGGTGTTCACTTCAAAAGCACTCGCTACTTCACCTATAGAATAATAAAGTTTGTCAGGGAGTTTCGATTGCATATTTATTTGGTGAAATTTAAGCTATAAAAATAAAGATTATTTTGGATATTTTTTTAAAAAAACAAGCTAATGTTTCAATGTGTAACTTCCTGAATTTCATGTGGTTTTAATCCATAGATTGATTTTCTTGTTGAGACTGTCTTAACATGGCTTCATATTCGTCAGCACTCAAACTGCCGTAGTAAAAATTAATTGGATTCAGGCGTTGATTGTCTTTGTGAACTTCGTAATGGAGGTGAGGACCACTGCTTCGTCCGGTACTGCCTACAAACCCGATAATGTCTCCACGATTCACTTGTTGTCCCACACGAACATTATACTTATATAAGTGTGCATACAGGCTTTTATATCCGTATCCGTGATCAATTACAATGTGATTTCCATATCCGCTGACACGGTTATCGGCACGTACAACTTTTCCTTTTCCTGTGGCATAAATAGGAGTTCCGCGAGGTGCACTAAAATCCATGCCGTGATGAAACTTTTTGGCTTTTGTAAACGGATCTGCACGATATCCGTAACCGGAAGCCATGCGGTTCATATCTTCATTTCGTATGGGCTGAATTGCCGGAATGGAAAGCAATAATTCTTCTTTATTCGATGCCAGATGCGTGATTTCATCAAGTGATTTGGACTGAATGACAAGTTGTTTGGTCAGTATATCCATATTTTTGGCAACATTGGTAATTAATTTTGAGTTGTCAAAACCTTCTAAGTCTTTATATCTGTTCACGCCTCCAAAACCGGCTCGTCGTTGTTCGGCAGGAATTGGATTGGTTTCAAAATACGTGCGATACAGGGTGTTATCGCGTTCTTCAATCTCCGATAGCACGGTCTGTGCTTGTTTTATTTTTTTATTGAGCAACTCAAATTGTAATTGCATATTGTCAAGTTCACGTTGCAATGCTAATTCCTTGGGGGTGCGAACCATCGGGAGATTTAGGTATATGATAAGGTGTAAAAAACCGCTTAAAAACATACCTAAAATACTGAAGACTACAATTCGGGTTCGGTGTCCTTTCTTCCGTTCTATTTTTCGATAGGAGAGCGTCTCACTATCATAGTAATATTTAACCTTAGACATGTGTTAAAATTTCTTATTTTTGCCCGTAAAAAAAAGAGGCAAAAAAAGTAACGAACTGACAAATATAATAAATTGTTTCCGATTGCCCTTTTTAATAAATCTGATCAATTGTGATAAAATGAATACCTATAATCTAGGGTATACACATTTTAATACTTTTGCTACATCGAAAATGAAATTACAGCTATGAAATCCAATGAAATTCGCTCCAAATTTTTAGAGTTTTTTGAATCTAAAAATCATTTAATAGTTCCTTCTGCACCAATGGTGGTAAAGAACGATCCTACGTTGATGTTTATCAATAGCGGGATGGCACCTTTTAAAGAATATTTTTTAGGAAATGCCCAACCCAAAAGTCCGCGTATTGCCGATAGTCAGAAATGCTTGCGAGTAAGCGGAAAACACAACGATCTTGAAGAGGTAGGAATGGATACCTATCACCACACGATGTTTGAAATGTTGGGGAATTGGAGCTTTGGAGATTATTTTAAAAAAGAGGCCATTGCGTGGTCTTGGGAACTGCTTACGGAAGTTTTGAAAATTGACAAAGAGTTGCTGTATGTGACCATTTTTGAAGGTTCGAAAGAAGATGGTTTGGAGCCAGATGTTGAAGCTTATGAATATTGGAAACAATATTTACCGGAAAGTCGCATTTTGGACGGAAGTCGTGACGATAATTTTTGGGAAATGGGGGATCAAGGCCCGTGTGGACCGTGCAGTGAAATCCATGTGGACCTTCGTACTTTAGAAGAAAAGGAAAAAATAAGTGGGAGAGACCTCGTAAACAAAGATCATCCGCAAGTGGTGGAAATTTGGAATCTGGTCTTTATGCAATACAATCGGAAAGCGGACGGAAGTCTGGAGAAACTGCCTGCACAGCATGTGGATACGGGAATGGGTTTTGAAAGATTGTGTATGGTGCTTCAGGAGAAACAGAGCAATTACGATACCGATGTGTTTATGCCGCTCATTTCCAAAATAGGTGAAATAACCGGAACTGCTTATGGGAAAGATGAAAAAATAGATATCGCAACCCGAGTCATTGCCGACCATATTAGGGCGGTAGCTTTTTCCATTGCCGATGGTCAATTGCCGAATAACACCGGTGCAGGTTACGTAATCAGAAGAATTCTTCGGCGTGCGGTACGTTACGGTTTTACCTTTCTCAATCAGAAAGAAGCGTTTATTTTTAAGTTGGTAGACACTTTAATTACGCAAATGGGTGAAGCCTATCCGGAATTGGAACGTGAAAAAAAGCTCATTACCAACGTTATCCGCGAAGAAGAAAAAGCGTTCTTAAAAACTTTGGAGCAGGGGTTGGTGCTTTTGGATAATCTCATCGCATCGGCTACATCCAAAGAAATTTCGGGAGCAAAAGTTTTTGAACTTTACGATACCTTTGGATTTCCTATTGATTTGACTGCTCTTATTTTAAGAGAGCGTGGGTATACTTTAAATGAAAAAGAATTTGAAAAAGAGCTGCAGAATCAGAAAAATCGTTCTCGAGCAGCCACAAAAGTTGAAACTGACGATTGGCAAATTCTTCAAGAAGGGACGGATGCTCAATTTATTGGTTATGACACCTTAGAGGCAGCGGTGCAAATTACACGTTACCGCAAGGTAGAAAGCAAAAAGGATGGTGTGATGTATCAATTGGTGTTGAATCAAACTCCGTTTTATCCCGAAGGAGGCGGACAAGTAGGAGACCAAGGAATTCTACAATCAGGAAATGAAGTTATTCAGGTGTTGAATACCAGAAAAGAGAACAATTTAATTGTTCATTTCACCAAGAAAATTCCGTCGGATTTAAAGCTTCCGCTTCGAGCTGTCGTCAATTCCGATGCACGTTATCGTACGGCTTCTAACCACTCCGCAACGCATTTGTTGCATCAGGCGCTTCGTCATGTTTTGGGAACACACGTAGCCCAAAAAGGTAGTTTAGTCCATCCGGATTATTTACGTTTTGATTTTTCACATTTTGCGAAACTGACCGATGAAGAATTAAAAGCTGTACAGGATTTCGTCAACGCACGTATTTCTGAAAATATTTCATTAGAAGAAAATAGAAATATGCCTTATCAACAAGCCATTGAGGAAGGTGCCATCGCACTTTTTGGAGAAAAGTACGATTCAAATGTTCGGGTTATCCGTTTTGGAGATTCCATGGAGTTGTGCGGAGGAACACATGTGGTGCGTACTTCTGATATTTGGTTTTTCATTATCGTAAGTGAGAGCGCAGTAGCTTCCGGAATACGAAGAATTGAAGCAATTACAGGCGATGCTGCTAAAGAGTATTTGAATCAGCGCAGTCAGGAATATGAAACTATCCGTAAGGTTTTAAACAATTCAAAAGAGCCGCTAAAAGCCATTGAAACTTTACAAGAGGAAAACAAACAGCTTCAAAAGGAAATTAATCAACTTTTTAAAGAAAAAATTAAAAGTTTGAAATCCAACCTAAAAGATGAAATCAAAGAAATCGACGGAATTAATTTTCTTTCGAAACAAATTGAATTGGATGCGGCCGGAATGAAAGATTTGGCTTTTGAACTTTCAGGAGAAGTCGACAATTTATTTCTTGTTATGGGAGCCGAAGTTGATGGAAAAGCACTCTTGACTTGTTACATTTCCAAAGAATTGGTTTCTGAAAGAAATCTCAATGCAGGTTCAATTATTCGTGAGTTGGGGAAACACATTCAAGGCGGCGGCGGCGGTCAAGCTTTCTTTGCTACTGCCGGAGGGAAGAATCCCAAAGGAATTCCTGAAGCTTTAAAACGGGCAAAGGATTTTATTACAGCGTAAAACAAATTTTTTCCAAAAAGTGTAAGGAATCCTAGCGATGATGCTGTGTTTCACCAAATGGCACGCTTAGTAATCAGTTGATTATATGGGAATTTCAGCTGAAAATAGCAATCTATATTCCTTGATAAGAAGCATCTGATTCATAAAAATGAATATTAAAAAAGAATCTTATTTTTGCGATTCAATTATAGCTATGGCTGATACACGTTTTTTAGGAAAAAAATATGTCGAACTTCTTCCCGAAGGTTCCGTTTCCTGGCAAGCTCCAAGTAATATTGCACTTATTAAATATTGGGGAAAATATCAAACGCAATTGCCACAAAATTCTTCGCTTAGTTTTACGCTTAAAAACTGTCACACCCGAACCACGCTTTTCTACAAACCGAAAGTTTCAAAGGGTTATAAATTTGAAGTGTATCGTGACGGCAAACGCGAAGAAAGTTTCGAACCAAAAATTGCTACTTTTTTTGAGCGGATCAGTCCTTATTTGACGTTTCTCGAAGCGTATACATTCCGAATTGAAACGGCCAACAGTTTTCCGCACAGCAGCGGAATTGCTTCCTCCGCAAGCGGTATGAGTGCATTGGCATTGTGTTTAATGCATCTTGAAAAAAAGTTAAACCCTGCAATAGACACTACTTTTTTTAATGAAAAAGCATCTTTTCTCGCCCGATTGGGTTCCGGTAGTGCTGCGCGAAGTATTGAAGGTCCGATGGTCGTTTGGGGAGAACATTCTAAAATTCCAAAGAGTAATAACTTGACAGGAATTTCATATTCTTTGGAAGTACATTCAGTTTTTAAAAATTATCAGGATACAATTTTATTAGTTGATAAAGGAGAAAAACAAGTCAGCAGTACCTTGGGACATCAATTGATGCATAACCATCCTTTTGCAACGCAGCGTTTTAAACAAGCGGAAGAGAATCTTTCCAAGTTAATTCCGGTGCTTAAAAACGGAAATTTAAATGCGTTTATCCAAATTGTCGAGTTGGAAGCGCTTTCGCTTCATGCGATGATGTTAACTTCTACACCTTATTTTATTTTGATGAAACCGAACACCTTGGAAATCATCAATCAAATTTGGGGATATCGGGAAAAAACAGATAGCAAAGTTTGTTTTACCCTAGATGCCGGTGCGAATGTGCATCTTTTATATCCGCAAAATGAATATGAAGAAGTTCAAAAATTTATCGATGAAAAATTAAAACATTTTTGCATTCATAAAGAGTTTATAAATGATGAAGTTAGTGATGGCGCTTTTCAATTATAACTGATTGATCACCTTTCTGATAGCCGCCAAATCTGACAAAAGTTTCTCGAGCAAACTCAAATCCAACATATTGGCACCGTCACTCTTAGCATTTTTAGGATCAAAATGTGTTTCGATAAAAATTCCGTCTGCTCCGGCAGCAATTCCGGCGCGGGCAATGGTTCCTATCATTTCCGGTCGTCCACCGGTGACTCCCGCTTGCTGATTGGGTTGTTGCAAACTGTGAGTTACATCCAAAACCACGGGAGCATAGTGTTTCATGGTAGGAATTCCGCGGTAATCGACAATCATATCTTGGTATCCGAACATCGTACCACGATCGGTAATCATTATTTGTTCATTTCCGGAATCAGTGACTTTTTTAACGGCGTGTTTCATGCTTTCGGGACTCATAAATTGTCCTTTTTTAAGATTGACTACTTTTCCGGTTTGCGCCGCAGCAACTACC
>JAAYLC010000110.1 GCA_012522045.1 Bacteroidota bacterium | reverse complement strand
CCCTTAAGCCGATCCAAATCCGTCCGGATGATTTTCCCGGCCGGATCCGGAGTGGCGATCCATCACTCAAATCCTCGGCCAAAAATTCCAATAATGAGACATCTAGAGTAATTATATTTTCCCAGTCGGATCTCCGGTTTTAATAAAGTTATATTCGCAAGTACGAAAAAAATCACCTAATGAAATACTATTTTTATCGCAGTATTCAACAAATCTTGTTTTCAACTCCATTGAAGGAAAATAGACCTGATCGTTAATAATTTCATCTCCGGAAATCTCTACTTTCTGTAACTTAAATTCCTTTAAACCCTTCCCGTTTGGATCGTTGGTTTCCATGAAATTTATAGCCCAATTTCGTTTGAGCTTGGAAGGTTTTTTATTTTGATCATTGCAAGCTTGCAAAAACTCAGATCTAAAACCTTTAGTTACCTGATATGTAACACGATTAACGGAATAATCTTGATTTTTTGGCATTTTGGCCACTCCTTTAAAAAAACATATTTTAATAATACTAATCTTGAAAGAACATGTCAACGAAAAGGATTTAACCGGACCGGATACTCCGGGCCGGTTTTTACTAAGATACTCTTGATTGCCCCCAGGTTAATTTTACTGTTCCGGTCCGCTGATCGACTTCCTTTTCCATGACGCCATCCAATAAACTAACATCAAGCCCATACTTGGTGAAAATATCTTCTTTCTCTCTAAACTCTAACGTTTTTATAAATTCATTGAGCCTTTCTTTGGCCATTAATAACCCCAAAAGATTCTGTTCAATAGTATATTCGTAAGTTACAAAATGTATATGTTTAAAATTCTTACTGTTAAATCGAATAAACCGAAAAGCATATTGAAATATTTTAGGAATATTCCATTGAATCGCCTCTATAATACAATGATCGACACTCGGGATATTAACACTTTCACTTAATGAAGCTTGGGTGCTAATTAAAATTCCATCTTGGGTATTTTCAAATTCTTCAATTATCGCTTTCCGTTTTTTGAATGATATATTACCAAGTATCAAAAATACCGGTCGACTTGGAAACCGATTTTGAACTTGTTTATAATAATCTCGCGCAGCTTTCACATATAAAGTTCCAAGAGCTACTTTTTGACCTTTCAAACTTTGAATTAAATCAAAAATTTTAAGATATTTTCCTGGTAATTCTGTTCCGGAATACTCTTTCATTAAATGCGGGATCGAAGTCGATTTTATTAACAATTGAATTTGACGAATAATTTTTAAACCGGATTCTTTTCTACTATTCCCGGTATTTTCAAAATAATCATTTACAATCCGATAAAATTCCTCCACGATAACCCGGTAAACATCTTTTTCTGCTTCATTTTGTTGTACGTAACAAGGTATAATTTCATATTTATTTTCTCCAACTATATCTTTAAAAGTCCGAGTTAAAACTGATTTAGCTAAAATTTCTTTTAAAACTTCAGCATTATATAAATCCTGATTAAACTTTTTTATCCCAAAAACACTAGTTTTAGAAGGACAGAAACATGATTTAAATAAGCTATTTCCGCGCCAAGCCGGAAATGGTTCACAATAACCCGGATTAGACTCTTTTTTAATTTCCCCCTCTTTATTTTGACGATAAATATAAGCACATTCACAAAGAAAATTGATTGAATTATTGTACATTAATTCTAACTGCGGATATAATTCGTTAATATGATTCAAAGTTACGCTGCCGGTGGTTAATAATTTATGATGAACCCGGCGAAAAACATTCAAAGTTGCTT
>JAAYLC010000151.1 GCA_012522045.1 Bacteroidota bacterium | reverse complement strand
CCTCTATGGCTACTTGTGATTTAAATTCACTGCTGAATTTTCTGCGGGTTCTTTTCATTTTTTCCATTGTTTAAAGTTAATAAAATTTTCAACTTAAACACTGGTCTAAATTTGTCGAGGTATTATATTCATCTGTCCCTTCATTTTCTCCAACCAATCTATGAGCCAACTTAAAGCCAATTCCGAACCTCCCTATTTTATCTGGATCATCTTTAGTGGTTTGAGCAATGTTTAAAATTGATTGTATGCCTTCAATATCAAATGGACTTCCGTTGTTTATTACTAAAAAGTATTTGTCATTATAAAAGATGTAAAAGTGTGTAGAACCACAATCAACTGCATTTTGTATAAACTCATATATTGCTTGTCCGTCCTCTGCAATTTTTAAAATTGAAGGCAAATAACCCTTTATGTCAGGTGTATGTCCGTGATACATTTCAAAAAAAACTTTTATGGTTTTCTTGCCCTTTTCTTTATGATAAGTACCTACAAAATTCTCATTCTGAGTAGGGTCATCTTTTTCAATTTCTTTTATTATAGTTTTAAACCAGGTTCTAAATGATTTTGCACTTTTTATTTTCATTTAAGTTGTAATTTTTTTTTAATTAAATATTGTTTTATAAGACGACTAACGTATAAACCAATATCCTGCAAGGCTTTGGATCTAACCGTGGGGCTACAGCGCTTTAGATTTTGCTGAAGTGTTGGGTTGTTTGTATCATTTATCTATTTATTTAATCTATGCACAATCGTACAATAGAATGTCCGATAAAGTTTGGAAATAATAAACCCGAGGCTCACCGAAGCTGTCATAAAGTGTAACCTGTTGCGGATGGAGCACGAAAATACTCAGCATCACAAAAGTTACGAAATAAAAAATCATTATCTTTTTACGCTTCACGGGTATTAAATTTCTCATTTTACAAAATCTTTTACGCCTGCTTCTATGCGAATTTGCAAATCGTTTTCTAACGGCGGAATCGGACAAGAATAACGGGGGTTGTAAACGCAATAAGGATTGTAGGCTTGGTTAAAATCAATCACCAGCGTATCGTCCTTCGGAATCGGAACATTCAGATACCTTCCTCCGGCATAAGAACCGTCGCCATTGGTCAAATCCGTAAAGGGAAGAAACAACGCTTTGCTGTCCGAATTTTTTTGTAGATACAGGCTCAGCACAAAATTGCGATGGGCTATCTGAAAATGCGCTTCGCCGTATTTTACGTAAACGGGACGTCTGGTGGTTGTGGTTTGCATAAAAAATGGCGCGGCATCGGGCGTTCGGACAAAGGTTGCTTCCACGATGTATTTTTCATCCAACGGATAAAATTCCAAGCCTTCAAAATCGGCAAAATCGGCTTCCGACAAAACAGATTTTTCAGGATTCAAATATGCCGAATCCAAGGCTTGCTGAAAGGCTTTGGCGGCTTCCAATGCCGGTGTTTGGGCATAGAGACCGGACAGGCAAAAAAAGAAGGACACAAGATAAAACTTCATCAAAACTGATTTTCAGCTAAAAGTAATGCATTTAATTAGGAATACAAATCCCAAGGTACACCAAGAATTCCATAATTTATAAAAGATATCCACAAATAAATTTTTATAACCCTAAAAATCGTACCTTACACCGTGTTTTTCACCGTCTGTAACTTGTGAAAACAAACGAACTTCAATAAAAATGTTTTATCCGTTAATTCCTATTTTCCTGGCAGTTATCGTTGGTGGATATTTACTGTATCTCTACTTTGTGGAAAGGAACAAAGAAAAATTCAGACAAGTTTTTGGTCTGGTTTTTTTCATCGCCATTCTTTGGATTGTGTTGTATTATTTTTTCTGGGGATAAAACCTTACTTTTTATCTGACGGCGGATACAGACTTTTGTTTTTAACCACTTGCGAAAGTACGATTTGCGTTTTCGTCTCGCCGTAACTAATCAGTTGATCGATGAATTTCTCCAAGTGCTTCTGATTTTTTAAAACCACTTCCATCACAATGTTTTCATTTCCGGTAATGCGGTAACAATTTACCACTTCGTCATAGGTTTTGACAATTTCCAAAAAGGGTTTGAGTTTTCCCATAAAAGCGCGAAGTGTGATAATTGCCTTGAGCTGATACCCCATTTCATAAGGAGAAACTGCTGTGAAATAACCGGTAATAATGCCCGAATCTTCCATCTTTTTTATGCGCTCTGAAACTGCCGGAGAACTGATTCCCACTTCTTTTCCGATGGCCGTATGAGACATGCGTGCATTTTGCTGCAAACAGCGTAAGATATTCCAATTGATAACATCCATAGTTTTTAAAGTATTTTGCTTATTTACTTTAATTTTAAAAGTAAAGATACTATTTTTCTTTAAATCGGCTATATGCGACCGAAAGATTCTCATTAAATTTGATACGGTATAAATCCCTAAAAAAGATACGTGCAAAATTAAAAACGAATATGATTCTCTCTTCATTTTCAAATCGTTATCAGTCTCCTCTTTATTAGAAATCTTTAGAAATTTTTCAACTTGCTCAGCATATTTCTAACTATTTGTCCGATGATTTGAGTCCTCTAAAAAGCAATGGTGAAGAAAATCAGGAAGTTTATTTAACCGGAGACATTGTGCAACAATCGTTTTCTATAGGCCCGCATATTTTAAAAGCCGAAAAACAACCGTTTCAGGATGAGAAACACCGTCATGTAATTTCGGCACTGCTGCTGAGCAACAAATTGTACCGAAGTTGCAAAAAACTGGAACACGTAAACAGCAACGGAAAAGAATACCTTCCGATCATTCTCAAAGAGATCAAGCGTTTTCGGAAATCTTTACACCAATGGCTTACTGCTTTGTAGGGTATCAAGACCGGATTCCTAAATTCTTTTCAAATCTGAACTTTATCAAATAGGCATGTAATAATGTAAATCTTATCTTTGCGCAGTTTTACATTTCAAAGAGATTATGCAGATTTCATACAATTGGCTGAAACAGTTCATCGATTTTCCCTATACGGTAACGGAAACAGCCGCATTACTAACCCATTTGGGACTTGAAGTTGAAGGTGTTAAGGATTTTTCTCCCATCAAAGGCGGATTAAAAGGAGTGGTGATCGGTCACGTCAAAGAATGTTACCCCCATCCGAATGCAGATAAATTAAAAATAACCAAAGTAGCCGTCGGAGATGCTGATTTGCAAATTGTCTGTGGCGCGCCCAATGTTGCCACCGGACAAAATGTGATGGTAGCCACGGTGGGAACTACTTTATACACAGAAAAAGATTCTTTTACCATTACAAAAACCAAACTTCGGGGCGAAATCAGCGAAGGCATGATTTGTTCTGAAAAAGAATTGGGTTTGGGTCCGGACGAAGCCGGCATTATGGTCGTTGATGCAACGATAAAACCGGGAACACCTGCTCATGAAGTTTTTGAAGTAGAATCCGATTCGATTTTTGAAATCGGGCTCACTCCAAACCGTTCGGACGCCATGAGCCATTGGGGCGTTGCCAGAGATTTGAGAGCCGGACTTCAACAACGCGGTATTTCGACAAAGGTAATCACGCCTTCTACCACTTCTTTTCAGGTGGATAACCGCACTCAGAAAATAAAAGTGACGGTTCATGACAATGCGAAAGCCCCGCGCTATTGCGGTTTGACCATCAGCGAACTCAAAGTCGGCCCCTCGCCTGCTTGGTTGCAAAACAAATTGAAAGCAATCGGTCTCGCCCCCATCAACAATGTGGTGGATGCAACCAATTATGTCCTTCACGAATTGGGACAACCGCTTCACGCTTTTGATGCAAGTAAAGTTGTTGGGAATGAAATTCACGTAAAAACCGTGGCAGCCGGTACCAAATTCATCACCCTGGACGGTGTGGAACGCAGCCTCCACGAAGAAGATTTAATGATTTGTGATGCTGAAAAGCCGCTTTGTATCGCCGGAGTTTTTGGCGGACTTAACAGCGGTGTTACCAACGAAACCACTTCCATTTTCTTGGAAAGTGCGTATTTTAATCCGGTAAGCATTCGCAAAACTGCCAAAAGACACGGTTTGAGCACCGACGCTTCGTTTCGTTTTGAAAGAGGCGTGGATCCAAACATCACCGATTATGCATTACGCCGGGCGGCAATTTTAATCAAACAGCTTGCCGGAGGAATTATCACGGGTGATTTAACCGATTTGTATCCTAAAAAAATTGAAGGCCATCAGGTGTATTTGCCTTTTGAAAAAGCCAACAACCTCATTGGTGAAGAAATTCCGAAAGACACGATTAAAAACATTCTGACTTCTTTGGATATTAAAATTACCAATATGACTGAAATCGGAATCGGGATGACCATTCCACCCTATCGCAATGACGTGACGCGCGAAGTGGATGTGATTGAAGAAATCTTGAGAGTTTACGGCTATAACAACATTCAGTTTTCTCAGAAACTAAATGCGAGTACGGCAAAAACTGCGGCTGTAGAAGATTATCAGATTCAAAACAAAGTTGCGGCACAGCTGATAGCACACGGGTTTTATGAAATGTTGAACAATTCGCTGACCACTCCCGAATATGCAAAAAACGATGCTGTGGCGAAAGACAGTTTGGTTCACATTCTCAATCCGTTGAGTCATGATTTGTCAGCCATGCGCCATTCGATGTTGTGGAGCGGGCTGGAAACGGTGGCATACAACCGCAACCGAAACAACAACAACCTCGCCCTCTTTGAATTTGGAAAAACCTATCATAAAAAAGGAACTGCTTCTTATGAGGAAAAGAAACATTTGACGCTTTACGTTACAGGCACGCGCAATGCCGAAAATTGGACACTTCCGACAAAGAAAACCGATTTCTTTTATGGAAAAGGAATTACCGAAAGTATTTTAAGACGTCTCGGCTTTTCGGATTGGAAAGAAGAAATTACGGAAAACCCGATTTTTTCCGAGGGGATTGCTTTTATGTATCGCAAAAAAATCCTTGTGGAATTCGGTATGCTTACGAATGCCATTTGCAGGGAGGCAGACATTTCCGCAGAAATATTTTATGCCGATTTTGATTGGGATGCCCTCTTGAGTTTGCTCCCAAAGAAAACTTTCAACCTTCGACCCATCCCGAAGTTTCCCGGAACCGAACGTGATTTTGCATTGCTGATTGACGAATCCGTCAGTTTTAAAAAGCTGAAAGAAATCGCCCTTCAAACAGAAAAGAAAGTTTTAAAGCACGTGGAACTTTTTGACGTTTACACAGGCAAAAATCTGCCGGAAGGCAAAAAGAGTTATGCGTTGAAATTTGTATTTCAAGACACTGAAAAAACGCTGACGGATGTTCATGTGGATAAAATCATGAACAAATTGCGCAAGCGTTTTGAAGAGGAAGTCGGCGCTACATTACGATAGCATAAAGCTGTTTTTATTTTTCGACTTCCGGTGTCAACCGGCGGTTGATAATATGAAACAATCCATTTTTGTGATAGAAATCGGAAGCTGTAATTTCCGATTTTTTTCCGTTTGGATCTTCCAGAAAAACTTTATCGCCTTGTGTGCTCACGATGATATCGGTACCTTCCAAGGTTTTTAAACGTGCACTCCCGTTATTTCGCTCGGCAGCGACTTTTAGTCCGTGAAAATCGATTCTTCCGGGTACGGATAGAAAAGCTACCATTTTCGCTACCTTATTTTTGTCATTAAAAAACGCTTCTTTTTGTTTTTCCGACAAATCGGAGAAACCTTCATTCGAAACGATAAAAACGGTTACCATTTCTTCATTCTCAAGGCGCTTGGCTTGCGGATTGTTTTGGAATAGCTGTTTGTAATCACTCAGGTTGGAAGCAGTGGCAATGTTTTCGGACAAAGGGGTATTTGAAGAAAAATTTCCGTCTTTCCACGATGTTTTCACTTCTGCCATGCTTGAGGTTGCATATTTTTGAGCAGAAAGCGTCGTGGAAAAAACCAATGCTAGAACCAAATATAAAACACTTTTTAAATTCATTTCTTATTCATTTTTCGGGTAAATATACAACATTCGATAAGGAAAGCAGGTTTTAAGCAGTGTTAAAAAAAAATGAGGAATCGGTTTGTGCAACTTCGTAAGCCAAGAATTATGCTAAAAGTTTTGCATGCTAACTTCGGACTGTGTAATTTTAAAATTCTTTCAACAAAAATGTGTGATTATGTTTCCTAGGACTAATATTGAAGAGCGGTTGATAAAAATCAGAAATAACAGAATTACAGCCGATGAAATCCTCTCTGAGGTTCACGAGATTTTAAAAGAAAATGAAAGAAAACGAACGGAAATCCGGAAAAATTTAGAGACGTCGGTACCGGTTGATTTTAATTATTTTGACGAACAATTATTGGATGGCGGACGTATTTTTCACGTTTCGGATATTAAAAAAATATGTTGGGATTATCGTTTGCGATTTTTAAACTCAACCTTTTTTAAAGGTGAAATTCCAGAAGAAGCGGTTTCCGAAATTCGAGATTTGGAAGAAAAGCACAACACCCGGTTATCCGGTTTTAAAATTGTGGCACCTTCAAAATTATTAAAACTCGAAAATGCCGATGATCCACTTCTCTTTGCTCCTATCGGTAACGATTATTATTATCTGATTCACAAATGGGGAAAAGATTTGCACCCGTTTCGCAGACTGATGATGTGGCCTTTTAAAAACATTGAAAACTTAGCAATTACTTTAGTTGCTTTCAGTGTTTTACTCACTTCCATTTTCCCGATTCATTGGTTTACGCCCAATCCGGGTAACGGCGAATATATTTTCTTGTTTCTTTATATTTTCAAAGCAGCTGTCGGATTGACCGTACTGTATGGCGGAGCAAAAGGGAAGTTTTTTAACAATCAGATTTGGAACAGTAAATATTATAACGGGTAATTTTATCAACATGTCAACCGTATTGAAACTGCCCTTCCATAACTTGTGCCATTCAATACTTCTTTGTATTTTTAATTCGACACAAAATCCATCAGTATGGAAATGACCGAAACAGATTTGGAGCAAGAAAACAAAGAGATTGCCAAGCAATACAAGCAGTTACTAAAAATTAGTTACCGCACACTTTCTGACGAAGACAAAAAATTAATTCGCTCTGCTTTTGATGTGGCTGTCGATGCCCATAAAAATCAACGCCGCAAAAGCGGAGAAGCATATATTTTTCATCCCATTGCCGTTGCTAAAATCGTAGCTTCCGAAATCGGGCTGGATGCCACGTCCATCGCCGCGGCACTTTTACACGATGTCGTGGAAGATACCGATTATACATTGGACGACATCGAACGTATGTTTGGTTCTACCGTAGCGAGAATTGTTGACGGACTGACAAAAATTGCCAACATTTCACTTTCCGAGGATGTTTCCATCCAAGCGGAAAATTTCAGGAAAATGTTGTTGATATTAAATGAAGACATTCGCGTGATTATCATCAAAATAGCCGACCGTCTTCACAATATGCAAACCATGGATTCCATGCGCACCGACAAACAACAGAAAATTGCATCGGAAACTCTTTACATCTATGCGCCACTGGCACATCGCATCGGGCTGTACAACATTAAAACAGAGCTGGAAGATTTGGGATTGAAATTTACCGAGCCGGATGTTTATCATGACATTCTAAGCCGGATTAACGAAAGCAAAGAAGAACAAGACGCTTACATTCAATCCTTTAACAAGATTATCAAAGATTCATTGGATGCTGAAGGATTTCAATATGAAATCAAAGGACGCCCCAAGTCCATTTACTCGATTCGGAGGAAAATGTTGGCACAAAATGTTTCTTTCGACGAGGTCTATGACAAGTTTGCCGTACGAATCGTTTATAAAAGTTCGCCCGAAAATGAAAAATTCTATGCTTGGAAAATTTATTCGATAGTCACCGATCATTTTCGACCCAATCCCACCCGTTTGCGCGATTGGATTTCCTCACCCAAATCCACAGGTTATGAAGCTTTGCATATTACCGTGATGGGACCGAAAGGCAGATGGGTTGAAGTTCAGATTCGCAGCGAGCGGATGAACGAAATTGCCGAAAAAGGATTTGCTGCTCATTATAAATACAAACACAAAGAAAAAGAAGATGCCGGACTGGAATCATGGTTAAACAAACTTCAGGAAACGCTTGAAAATTCTGAAATCAGTGCCGTGGATTTTGTGGAAGAATTTAAATTAAACCTCTATTCCAAAGAAATATTTGTGTTTTCGCCCAAAGGAGATATTTATTCGTTGCCCAAAGGCGCCACGGCTTTGGATTTTGCATTTCATGTCCATACGGAAATTGGCATGCACACCCGCGGAACGCGAGTCAACGGAAAACTGGTGCCATTGAGTCATGAATTGATCAGTGGCGATCAGGTGGAAGTCATCACCTCAGAAAATTCCAAACCTTCGGTAAACTGGTTGAACTATGTCACCACAGGCAGGGCGCGATCCAAAATCAAATCGTCCTTAAAAAGCGAACAAAAACGCATTGCCGCAGAAGGAAAAGAAATGCTCACCCGAAAATTGCGTTCGCTCAAAATTACTTTAAATGAGAAAGTCGTAAATGAAATGGTCACCTATTTTCATTTAAAAACAAGTCTTGATTTATTTTATCGGGTTGGCGCTGGAATTATCGACAATCAGAAATTAAAGGAGTTTGTTTCCTCGCGTGGAAATATGTTCTTGAATTTCTTCAAAAAGAACATTCGAAGAGAAGATACTTCACAAGACATACATCGTGAAGAAATTACCGAGAAATTTGACCAGTTGGTTTTTGGAAAAAATGAAGAACGTCTGGACTATAAAATGGCAAATTGCTGTAACCCGATTCCCGGAGATGATGTTTTTGGATTTGTAACCATCAATGAAGGCATTAAAGTTCATAAAAACAATTGTCCGAATGCGCTTCAGCTCCGAAGCAATTACGGGTATCGCATCCTTCCGGCACAATGGATTGATTCTACCCAACGCGATTTTACCGTTCGTTTGCAAATTGACGGAATCGACACCAACGGATTGGTTAACGAAGTGACGCGAATCATCTCCAACAACCACCACATTGACATGAAAAGCGTTAATTTTGAAAGCAATGCGGGAATCTTTACCGGAAAAATAACCGTTGTCGTCAAAAACAAGAACATCCTGAATACACTTATAGAAAACATAAAAAAGATAAACGGAATCGAGAAGGTTACAAGACTAGAAAAATAATGAGTACATTTGACGCCTTAAATTATGAGTTCAAAAACAGACATACATCATCAGGAAATAGTAAAGAAAGTGTTTACCGACTTTTTAGAAGAAAAAGGACATCGGAAAACACCCGAACGATACGCCATTCTTCAGGAAATATACGAGAGCGAAAATCATTTTGACATTGAGTCGTTGTATATCAATATGAAGAACAAGAATTACAGAGTGAGTCGGGCCACTCTTTACAACACCATCGAATTGTTATTGGAATGCGGATTGGTTCGCAAGCATCAATTCGGACAGAATCAGGCGCATTACGAAAAATCGTATTTTGACAGAAATCATGATCACATTATTCTTTCAAATGGCGAAGTAATTGAATTTTGCGACCCGAGAATTTATACCATTAAAAAAACCATCGAAGAAGTTTTTAATATAGAAATAACCAATCATTCGCTTTACTTTTACGGAGAGCGAAAAACAAACGCCGGGGAACCCAACGGCGCCAACAATCGTGACTAAAACTATGGCAGTAGACTTACTACTTGGATTACAATGGGGTGACGAAGGAAAAGGAAAAATCGTCGATGTCCTCACAAAAAATTATGATATTATCGCCCGTTTTCAAGGCGGTCCCAACGCAGGACACACTTTGGAATTTGACGGAATCAAACATGTTTTAAGAACCATTCCGTCGGGAATATTCCATAAAAACAACGTGAATTTAATCGGAAACGGTGTGGTTATTGACCCCGTCGTGTTTGTAAAAGAATTGGAAGGATTAGACCAATACCAAATCGATTACAAGAAAAATCTGTTGATTTCGCGCAAAGCCCATTTGATTTTACCTACGCATCGTTTGTTAGATGCTGCTTCGGAAGCCTCGAAAGGAAAAGCAAAAATCGGTTCCACATTAAAAGGAATCGGTCCCACCTATATGGATAAAACCGGACGCAACGGAATCCGTGTGGGTGATTTGGAATTTGACAATTGGGAAGAAAAATACCGCGCTTTAGCCGATAAACACGAAGCGATGATCGGATTCTACAATGTGAATATCGAATATGATTTAGCAGATTTGGAAGCCGAATTTTTCTCAGCCATCGAAATTCTCAAAACCCTGACCTTTATCGACAGTGAAGAATACATTGCGCAAGCACAAAAAGACGGGAAAACCATTCTTGCCGAAGGAGCACAAGGTTCCTTATTGGACATTGATTTCGGAACCTATCCTTTTGTGACGTCTTCCAACACGACCGCAGCCGGTGCCTGTACCGGACTGGGGGTGGCTCCGAACAAAGTGAACGGTGTTTTTGGAATTTTTAAAGCGTACACAACCCGTGTAGGCAGTGGTCCGTTTCCGACAGAGCTTTTTGACGATGTCGGCGCTACGATGGCAAAAGTAGGAAATGAATTTGGAGCCGTCACCGGAAGACCGCGACGCTGCGGATGGTTAGATTTGGTTGCTCTGCGCTATGCCGTTCAAATAAACGGAGTGACGGAGTTGATTATGATGAAAGCAGACGTGCTTAGCGGATTTGAAAAAATAAAAGTCTGCACCGCCTACAATTATAACGGAAAAAACGTTGAACACCTTCCGTATTCAATAGATGCAGCGCATATTACGCCCGTTTATATTGAACTTGAAGGCTGGAATGACGATCTTGCCGGAATAACGAATGAAACAGACCTTCCAAAAGCGCTCAATGACTATATTTCGTTTATTGAAAACGAATTGCAAATTCCAATTACCATTGTTTCCGTAGGACCTGATCGCACGCAAACCATTCATAGAAACTCGCGATAAAATTAAAGTCTGAGAACTAAAATAAATCCATATGAATAGAATGAAACCCTATATCAGCATTCTTTTTATATGTTTATTTTCATTTTTTCTGTCTGCTCAAGACCAACAAAAGATAGATATTCAGTCGGGATATTTGGAAATCAGACCTGAATTTCCGGATGCTGCCATTTACACAAAAGATCAGTCGGGACAGGTTTATATCGTTCACGACGGCATCGAAATGTGGTGTGACCAAGCATTTGTTTACCTGAAGCATAATTTTGTAAAAGCATATGGCGAAGTGCGCATTCATCAGGGTGACACCATTACTTTGCAAAGCAATTATGCAGAATACAACGGCGATACCCAGTTTGCTTTTGCCAGCGGAAATGTGGTTTTGCAAGAACCGGACACGCGATTGGAAACGGATACCATTTTTTTTGACAGAACCAAGCAACAAGCGTATTACCGAAGCGGCGGCACCGTCAGAGACACCTCCAGTGTCCTCACCAGCAGATACGGAAGCTATTTTACGGAAAGCAAAAAATATCAGTTTTTAAGCGATGTGAAAATCGTCAATCCAAAATACATTCTCAACAGCGAACGCTTGGATTTTTACACCGAATCGGGCGGCGCATTTCTGTATGGTTCTTCAACAATCGAGGGTGAAAACAGTACGGTTTATTGTGAACGCGGCTATTATGATACCCGAAACGACAGCGGTTATTTTGTGAAAAACTCACGAGTGGATTATGAAAATCGGATTTTGTACGGCGACAGTATCTTTTTTGACAGAAACAGGAATTTTGCATCTGCCACAAACAATATCAAAGTTTTGGATACCATTAATAAAAGTATTGTAAGCGGACACTATGCAGAAGTTTATCGGGATAAAGATTCCGTATTTATTACCAAACGTGCATTGGCAATGACCGTAAATAAAGGCGATACCATCTATGTTCATGCCGACACTTTACAAATAACAGGAAAACCGGAAAACCGGATTATCAAAGGATTTTACCGTGCACGAATGTTTAAACCGGGAAACGAACAAGAAGAATCCATGAGCGGCAAAAGTGATTCGATTTATACAAATGAATTTACCGGCATTACCAAGATGCTGCGGAATCCTGTTTTATGGAGCGGTGAAAATCAAATCACGGGAGATACGATTCACTTAATTTCAAACACCCAAACCGAACAATTGGATTCTTTAAAGGTTTTCAACAATGTTTTTATTATTCAAAAAGACAGCCTCGGATTCAATCAAGTGAAAGGTGAAAATCTGGTGGGATTATTTTTGAATAATGAATTAAACACCATTCACATCAACAAAAACACACAGGTTATTTATTATTCCAGAAATGACAATCAAGAACTCATTGGCATCGATCACACCTTGGCAAGTTCTATTGATATTTATTTGGAAAATCAGCAAATAACCGGAATACGATTTAACAAAAACGTTCAAGGGAAGCTTTATCCGCTTTCTCAATTTCCCGAAAATGCACGGTTGTTAACCGGTTTTAACTGGCGTGGTAACGAAAGACTGATTACGAAAGAAGATTTGTTCAAAGGAAAACCCGAACCGGAGCTTCCCGTCATTAGAGAAATCGAACTTCCCCCTGCGGAAGTAGATTTTTTTGAATACCATGCAGACGCGGTGATTCCCAAAGAATCAAATTTAACACAAGAGGAACTTCAGCATCGTGAAGATGAACCCACGCAGAAGAAGAAGAAGAACGAATCTGAAAATCAGGAGGATGCTTTTTAGAATTTGATTTTAAAGCAATTTTTAAGTTATGAAACAGGATTTTTTCAAATATCAAGCACAGACCACCCCCCATCCGCTGGCAGTAGAAATTTCGCATGCTTCCGGAAGTTATATTTACGATTCACAAGGCAACAAACATTTAGATTTTGTGGCAGGAGTTTCCGCCTCCACATTGGGACATGGCCATCCGCGGGTCATTAATGCTATAAAAAAACAATTGGACGACTATCTTCACGTGATGGTGTATGGGGAATACATTCAAAAACCATCCGTGCTTTTCACGAAATTATTAGCCGAGAATTTACCGGATCCGCTCAATACAACCTATCTGGTCAACAGCGGCACCGAAGCTATTGAAGGCGCCTTGAAACTGGCACGTCGGGCCACCGGAAGAACAGAGATTCTTTACGCACATCAAGCATATCACGGAAATACGATGGGTTCGATGAGTGTGATGGGGTTTGAAGCACGAAAAAAACCTTTTCAGCCGCTTGTTCCCGACTGTCATCCCATTCGATTTAATAACCTTTCCGACATTGATAAAATCACGGAGAAAACAGCCGCCATTATCTTAGAGACGATTCAAGGAGGCGCAGGTTTTATAGAACCGGAGCATGACTATTTGAAAAAAGTTAGAGAACGTTGCAACAACACCGGAACGCTATTGATTTTAGATGAAATTCAACCCGGTTTCGGACGTACGGGAAAACTATTCGGTTTTCAAAATTATGATGTCGTTCCTGACATTCTCGTGATGGGCAAAGGTATGGCTTCCGGAATGCCGGTGGGTGCTTTTACCGCTTCTGCTGCTCATATGGATTTGCTCAAAGACAATCCCAAGATGGGACACATTACAACTTTTGGAGGAAATGCCGTGATTGCCGCCGCGTCTTTGGCCACTTTGCAAGAACTCACCGAAACCAACTTGATGATGCAAGTCTTGGAAAAAGAAAAATTGTTTCGCAAATACCTCCAACATCCGAAAATTGTTGAAATTCGCGGACGCGGGTTGATGCTTGCACCGATTTTAGAAAGTGAAGCACTCGCAAACAAAGTGATTTTAGAATGCAAAAATCGCGGATTGATTCTTTTTTGGCTGCTTTTTGAAACGCGTGCATTGCGAATCACACCGCCTTTAACCATCAGTCCTGAAGAAATTAAAGAAGGATGTGAAATCATTTTAAATGTTTTAGACGGCATTTGATTTTATGAGACTGTTTTTACATAAAAAACAGGTTTTTCATAAAATAATTATAAAATCGTTGTTTAATATTAATACTATTAAAATTTATTTTTAGTATTACATTTGTTAATAAGTCGGTTAACAACAAAATTGGCACATCCTTTGACCGTTAATATATATTGCTTTTCTTTAAAGACAAAGAAGCATTAAATTTATGCCTATGTATTTTGAACCCGAGGGACAAGATAATCTTTCAATAGAAAAATTTGAATCGATGTTGAAATCAAACCAGATTCTATTTTTCGATTCCGATGAGTTTGAAGACATTGTAAGTTATTATTTCGAAAACGGAAAAATTCCTCTCGCCCGCAGAGCAATCAAACTGGGACTGGAGCAACATCCCGATTGTACGAGTTTGAAAATTTTTAAAGTAGAAATATTGCTTATTGAAGACAAACTCGAAGAGGCTGAACAATTGGTAGAAGACCTTTTCTATATTGAACAAGGGAGTGAAGATTTATACATTCAAAAAGCTACAATTTTATCGCGGAAAGAAAACCATACGGAAGCAATCAACTGTTTAAAAAAAGCACTTGAGTTAACAGATGCTCCGGAGTCGGTTTACTACCTGCTCGGAATGGAATATATGTTTTTGGATGATTTTGAAAATGCGCTGGTTTATTTTGCCAAATGTTTGAACGATATGTACGATGATTACGGTATTCTGTACAATCTCATTTGTTGTTATGAATACTTGGACAAAATTGACGAAGCCATCGCGTTTATGAATGATTTCTTAGATAACAATCCTTACTCTGCTATTGGTTGGCAACAAATCGGAAGGCTTTATTACAAACAAAAATCATATGAAAAAGCCTTGGCTGCATACGAATTTGCCATCATCAGTGACGACCGGTTTTTCGGAGCGTATATGGACAAAGGCAAAACGTTGGAAAAGCTCAAACGATGGGACGAAGCCATAGAAAGCTACACCATTACACTCAGTTTGGAACACCCTACCTCCTATGCGCTTTTGCGAATGGGAAAATGTTATGCGAAATCGGGGAAACCAGAAATTGCATTGGATTTTTACTTGAAATGTATTTCCGAAGATCCTTTATTGGACAAAGGATGGACCGCCATTGTGGATTTTTACTACAAATCCAAAAATTACGAAAAAGCACTGGAGTACATCAATGAAGCCTTGGCTATTGATGCTGAGAACGTGCTTTTCTGGAAACGGTATGCAAAAATTAACGACAAATTGAAACGTTATGAGGAAGCAGAAGTCGGCTACAGCAAAGCCTTGGAGTACGGAAATTATGAATTGGATTCTTGGATTTCACGAGGCGATATTTTAACGTCCCTCGGAGAATACGAAACGGCCATTAAGAACTTTCAAGAAGCTTTGGAGTTTTATCCCGAACATCCTGAAATTGAATACCGACTTTCGGGCTTGTATTTCTCTTTACAAGAAAACGCAAAAGGGGAATTTCATCTTCGCAACGCCCTCGCATCCGAACCGGAATTTATCATGATTGTCGAAGAGCTTTTTCCTTTGGTTTATCGGATGAAGAAATTCAAACAGATTGTGGCTCAACATACAGATACTTCTATATAAATTTATGTAAATTTGACGCTTATTTTTAAAAAATCATGAAGCGTCACTTCAAAGATTATTTTCTTATCTATTGTAAAGGTTTGTTTATGGGAGCTGCCGATGTGGTTCCCGGAGTTTCAGGAGGCACCATTGCATTCATCACAGGAATCTACGAAGAACTGATTGAAACAATTCATAAACTAGATTTTAAATTTTTTAAAATCTGGAAAAAAGAAGGTTTTTTTCAAGCTTGGAAAACCTACAATCTCACTTTTTTATTAAGCCTGCTCTTGGGCATTTTCACCAGCATCATCACTTTTTCAAAATTAATTCTATGGTTGTTGGAAACACATCCTATTTTAGTGTAGTCCTTTTTCATCGGATTAGTCTTGGCAAGCATTGTTTATGTTGCAAAACAAATAAAAAAGCGACGCACAAAAGATGTAATCGGGTTAGTAATCGCCAGCATCCTTTCCTATTGGATTACCATTGTAGAGCCCATGGGAACTACTGATAATAATTTCTTCTTATTTTTTGCAGGATTTATAGCGATTATCGCCATGATTCTTCCCGGGATTT
>JAAYLC010000078.1 GCA_012522045.1 Bacteroidota bacterium | reverse complement strand
CAAATGAAGACACTCTTTTCATAGTGAAATTTTCAATGCGATATTATCAATCAAAAATAAAGTTCTAATTTAATGATAAAAAACATGTTAAATCATATTCTTAATAGAAATAGCAATAAATAAAAATTGCGAACGCATGAGTTTCCTCACGCGTTCGCAACATATTTAGTAAAGTATGAAATTGTTTTTACTGCAGAAGTGCATATCGAAAAGTTGGATGCCCACGCTCTCCGGTATCATTGACAAGTCCGGTGAATTTAATTTTGTAGTAATTTCCGTCGACATCTTTCATTACGAAAATGACATCATCTTTAATGCTTGGTGAGATTCGCGGACCGCCTCAGCTGCGCCATTTGTCGCCAATGCCACGTTGATCGATTTCAAAACTTCCTTCAACAACATCGGCTTTTGTAAAGGAATCATATGCTGAATCTGTATCCGACATCATATATGCTTTTACATTTGAGAGTCTGTTGGTCACGACAAAATCGGTATAGCCATACGATCCGAAAGTGGGTATTTCATTTGTAAAAACGGTAAATACCATATCCCAATTTTTCCCGGGCGATACTGCAACCGTAGCATGCGATTCGACACTGTAAAATTCAAAATCACTTCCCGGATTTTTGCTGATCCGTTTGGATTGTATCTGATTTCCGGTAGCATCCAGTGCACCGTATTCGATGATGTAATCATTTCCGTCACGAATAAATCGAGCTTTTATCCAACCTCTGTGATCGCCGGTAACTTCAACACTTCCAACAGGAGGAGTTTCTGTGCCTACATAATATCCGCGATTGATTAGATACACCTCATTTTCATTGGGATTTTCTTTAACTTCTGCAATTGCAGTGTTTGAAATGTCACCGGTAACTCCATCAATATACTCCATATTTGTTTCGTCAAATGTTCCAACGGCAACAATATCGAACAAATGAGACACCGAAGCAGTTGTGACAGCTTCCATATCGGCTGTTCCCAATGCTGATGCAGCCATATAAACCGAACCGTTTAATTTAACTCTGAATTCATCGCCGTTGTGGAAAGCAAAATCCCAAATATCTCTTTTAGATGCAAACGTTGCATTGCCACTTAAATCTATAAAAACTGAATAAGGCTCATTGGGACCTCCCACTTGCGGAGAAAGATTTCCACCTACAGATGCCGCATCGTAAAAAAAGATTTCCATACTGGTATTTCCACTGATTATTGTATTGGAAACCGAGCTTTCAGTCAATGTGAATGTGAGTTTCCACTCCTGATCTTCAGGTGCATTGTTGATTTTATTTAAAATAAATGTAGTTCCGTTTTCACCTTGAGAGAAAGGGACTAAAATTTTATTGTTATCAACAGGCGGATTGGTAGTAAAATCTCGATTAATTCCATAGACGGGACCATCAGAATCAATCACAACTGTCAATTGCCCCGAAGCGGGTGCGGGACTGCTAAAGACAACATTGATTTGCACTTCTGCATCATCACTATTCAATATTAACGACGGATTTTCAAAAGCTACGGCAAATTCTTCACCCGTAGGATCGTCGTCTTTACTACAGTGAACCAGAAAAAGTGTGAGAGAAATTAAGAGGAAAGATTTAAATATATTGTTCATAACATGATGAATTAGATGATTTATTTAAGTTTATATTCTGAGGTTGTACTGAAGTTTGACGAAATACGATCTTCCGTATCCAAGTAAAAGTGAAGACATCGGATTGGAATGAAGTTCGCCTCCACTGAAAGCTGTACTGTTTATACGTATTACGTTCAACAAATTTCGGGCGCCTACGGTCAATTCAAATCGCTTGTCAAAAAAGTGTTTTCGAATTGAAGCATCCAGCCATTGGAAACTGTCGCGTTTTCCTTTGGTCATCACATTATCGCCTTGATACTGTCGCTGTACGTATTCTTCTTCCGGTCCGTTAAATTTGTACAGCACTGAAATCAATGTTTGTGCTTCGGGAAATTCATAAGATAAATTGGCATTCATGGACAACGAATACAAAAAGTCATCATTCCAGTTTTCTTCGCTGTTAATTGATTTCGATTGCCCCGCAAAAACAAAACCGGTTCCGAACTGTAAATTTCCAAAACCAAGTGTTTGTTGATAAGTAAGTCCCCACGTTCTGAATTTATTAATGTTAATAAATTGATACACCAATGGCGTGGTATTGACCACCGCGAGTTCAATGCGATCGTCCACATTTAAATAGTAGCCTGACAATTTATTGGACCAGCGCACCGTGGAATCCCGAAACCAATAATCTTTTTTAAGATGCAAAAAAACGGAAGATCCACGTTCAGGCTGAAGGTTTTCATTTCCGAGAACATTGTGATTTACATCGACAAAATAAGTATAGAGTTCATCGTAATTGGGATTTCTCGGTGAAGTTCCTACAATTGCTCGCAGTTCGTAACCGTTTGGCAATGCATATTTTGAACTTAAACTCAGAGCCACTTCATTGGAAAAAGCGCTGTTCATCATATAGCGAATTCCCGGACGAATATTAAATTTATCGGTGAGTGCTAATTCTGCAGATCCAAAAAAATCATAGGATTCGGAGCGCTTGTTGATAGGGTCTTGAATAAATTCACCGGAAAACGGCGATGCAAATCCTTTAATGTTAAAAAGTTCGTATCCCAATTGGACTTTGAGCGGAAGAAATTCCAACGTGCTTGAAGTAGTTCCTTTAGAATAAATCCCGTTTTTAGATTCCAATTCATAATGTTGGAGATTTCTTTTTTCTCCGGTTTTGATAAAATAGGTAAAATCATCCACCTGCCGTTTTTGTTCCTGATAAGAAAACGTCCAATTATAATCCCATTTTTTTGCGAATTTACCTTCCTCGCCGAGATGGTGAAACATTCTGTTCGTAAAATGATCTTCGTCTGATGCACTCGGACGGGTGATTAAAGTGGCAGGATCGGGATTCTCACGTACGGTTCTGTTGTATCTTTGGATGGCTTCATCAAAATATTCAATTCTATAAAACGCGTTGAAATTTTCGTGATTGTATCGCAACAGCCCTTTGACAGACCACTGTTGTTTAGGTAAAAATTCATATCCTCTCAAACCGTCATTCAAAAGGTGATTTTTACCTTTTCTTTCTCCGAAATGTCCTTTAAAATCTTGGCGGTAAAAAGATGCATTTGCATACCATTTATCAGAGATGTTATGTCCGATACTAAGCGATTGGATGTGTCGCCCTTTATCGCTGAGATTGTATTCGTTCCCAATGGTTTCTTCTTGAATATAAGGGGTGATTTCCCACTTGTGACGCGATGACTTTTTGGTGATGATATTGATAATGCCCGAAACTGCATCTGCTCCGTATTCCACACCCATAGAGCCTTCGACAATTTCAATTTGTTCGATATCATCTAAATTAATTTGAGTAAGGTCGGTATTGTTTCCCAGCCCCTCTTCATTGAGCAATGGAATGTTATCAACCAGAATTTTAAAATACTGCCCGTCCAAACCGAATAGGGAAACGGAGCTTTTCCCTGTGGAACCGTTTGGGAATATTGTAAGATTGAGCGTGTGGTTCAATACATCGGTCAGATTATTTGCTGCCAAACGTTCAATTTGACGGCGGTTGATAACTTGGACTTCGTAAATGGATTTGGAAACAGATTGTCTGTTGTATTGCCCGGTTATTACAACTTCATTTAAAGCTTCAATTTTTGAGGTGTCTTGATATTTTACAATGTCGTGAGATTGTTGTGAATATGCCGAGTGGATAAATAATCCCGATAAAAATACAAGCCTCAAAATACAGCGATTCATAGTAGCATTTCGTTTATGGCACGCAAAGATAATAGCTATTATTTTGATTTAATCTAAATAAGACGAAAAAGTTTGTATTTTTATTTCGTCGCCAACGTTCTGTTTTTTGCAAATCTGTATTCGTTACTTTCAATAAAATGAATCAGTTGCTTTATTTTTTGGTAAGAAATTTAATTATTACCGGTGCTGTCACAAGTAGGACAATTCCAAGAATGACATATTCCAAATTCCGTTTTACCCATACATTATCTCCGAGAATGTATCCCAAAGATGTAAGGCTCACTACCCATATTGCCGCTCCGAGGATGTTGTATAATGAAAATTTTTTCAAATCCATTCTCACCATTCCCGCTATAATTGGCGCAAATGTTCTAATAACCGGAAGGAAACGTGCAATTGCAATGGTAAACCCACCTTTTCTTTTATAAAAGTCACGAGCCGTTTCCAAATGTCTTCTTTTGAAAAACCAGGTGTCTTTTTTCTCTTCAATCAGAAATTTAAATTTATAGCCGAACCAATACCCAAAATAATTGCCTAAAATGGTGGCAGTCATAAAAAGAAGCATCCAAAAAGGCAAATTAAGTATTCCCGAATCAAAAGGATAATGACCCTCGTTTGCAGAAGCTATCAGCATTCCGGACACGAAAAGCAATGGATCTCCCGGAAGGAAAAACCCGAAAAACACTCCGGTTTCGATAAATAAAATAAGCAGTACCAGATAAAGTCCGCCGTTCTGCATAATCCAATCCGGATCGATAAGATGTTGAATTAATTCAAGGATTCCTTCCATTATTACTTAAAGTTTAAAAAAGTGCGACTTTAAAATCAGCTTTTGATTTTTCATTTGAACAGAAGACTTTAAAACAATGGGAATACATTAAATTAATCCATTTTATAGCATGAAATATACTGATGCCGGGTTTTTGAAATGGTTTGAAAATTGAGTGATATTTTGATTTTAAAAGACAATTTATTGGTTTCAAGGAAATGAAAACATTCATACTCATAAGTAATTTTAGAACAGCGTTGCGTTAAAAAGTGAATTGAAACATATTACGCAAAAATCTCTTTTATTATACTGTCTGCCTGTTAATAATTTCAAAATTTATACTGCACTCGTAGTGTAAAAATATTGTCTTTTTTATCAGATTCAAATCCTGCCAAATTCGGAGTTTTTTCATTCATTGTCCAATCGTAATATGCTGTAAGCATCAATCCTTCATAAATATTGAAATTTAAACCTGCTCCAAAAGTTTGGTAGGCGATATCTCCTTTGTCGGTTCCGTTAAGTCCTATTTCATCTCCCGAGACTTTCGTGTTGGGATCGTAATAATCATATTTTGCGACAAACGACAGACCGGTATTTTCCAATGCTTGTACCAAAGTGAAATATCCTCCGTTAAAATTTCTTAAATAAGTATCAAAAGCAGGAGCTTCGGAATAATTGGGACTGACGGAAGAGGTTCTGATACCGGGCTGCTTTCCGGCAACATATTCTGCCCGTATTTGAGTTTGACCGATGGCATTGGCTATTTTCAATTGAACATCTGCTCCTACATATTCTCTTTTTGCATAAGCTCCCAGATTATTTACATCATCATCCAAAACAAAACCGACATTCGTCATAGAATAAACATTTTCCGTTCCCTGATAAACGCCGCCATTATAATAAGAAATTCCACCAGAGAGATGCATGCTGGAGGAAACATCGTCTGCGATTGTCAAATGTCCTATAAAATCTTTTCTGTTATCGATTTCCGGTTTCAATCCGTTTCCTGCTATAAGTGCCAATTCCAATTTCAGCAAACTCAAGAATGATTCTCCCGGTGCTTGAAGTGTCAACATCATTCCGATATCGCGTTCGTCGGGAAAAAGTGTGGTAATCATTCTGGATCTTTCGGGCGATTCTCTTCGCGATGAAGAATAAGAAATTTCATGACCAAAAGGACGGTTAAATATCCCGACTCGCAATGAATTGGTTCCAACCCAAGGGTCTTTTACTGCAAGATACGCATCTTTAATCCCGACGCCTTTTTCTGTCATATCCAACTGAAACACTCCGGAAATTAAATTCTCGGTATATTCCAATTTCAAACGACCACGACGCACTCCGAATCGATTAAAGGGCTGATTTATATCGGTATTTGCTTCTCCCACTTTCAAAGAAGCTTCTTCTTCACCGTATTGAAACTGAGCTTGAATATATCCGGAAAACTTAAAAGGGGAAGTAGTACTTTTTGTCTGATTTTCAGATTCCGAAGGTGTTTTTGATTCATGCTGTTGAGCAAATGAAAAATTCACTATCAAGAAACAGCCTAATCCAAAAAAGATTTTCTTCATTTAAAGGTTTTATTTATCTGAATAAAGGCGGCAAATTTACTGAAATATCTTATCAGATTCTTATTAAAACAGCAATCAAATCGTAACCTTGGATTAAATCGAAAAAAGAAAAAATTGGATAAAATTTAATTTCTGAACAGCGTCAATAATTTTCTTACTCCCCAAACCAATAAGAAAGTGATGAGTCCGGCAATCAAACCCAAAACGAGACTCACTAACAATTCAGGAGCGGCTGTTTCAAATTTTTTCAAAAACGGAATGTTGTGTAAAAAAAGTCCGCCGGAAACCAATAAGAGCGCAATAGTTCCTACAACGCTCAATATTCTGATAATCACAGGAAGTGAATTTACCAAGAGCTGCCCGAACCATCCTAAAAATCCTTCTCCTTGAGTTCTTTTAATGAGTTTAAAGCCCACATCATCCATTCGCACAATCAAGGCAACCACTCCATAGACACCCACCGTTGCAATAACCGCCACAGTAGAAACTGCAGCAATCCGCAACCATAATTCTTGATCGAGTACCGTGCTTAAGGCAATGATGATAATCTCTACCGAAAGGATAAAATCTGTTCGGACAGCATCATTGATTTTAATTTTTTCCAATTCTTCATTTCTTCTGCCTTCTTCGATAGGTCTGATTTCAGGTTTTTGCTGTTTTCGGTGAAATAAAAATTCAATTACCTTTTCTACACCTTCATAAGAAAGGTAGGCTCCTCCGACAATTAATATGACAATTATGGCCGGCGGATAATAAACATTCAATAAAAATACCGCAGGAATGATTATGATTTTATTCAGGAATGAGCCTTTGGTTATGGCCCATAACACGGGAAGTTCTCTTGAAGATACAAAACCCGTGGATTTTTCAGCATTCACTGCCAAATCGTCCCCTAATATCCCGGCAGTCTTTTTGGTAGCTACTTTGGCAGCAGAAGCCACATCATCCATGAGCGCTCCGATATCATCCAATAATGCAAAAATTCCTGATGCCATACAGTTTGTTTAACTGTAAATTTATTAAAAAGAACTTTCGCTTTTGGAATTGTGTCTTTATTTTATCAATTATTTGAGAATTAGAAAATCAATTCCTTTACGTACCAATAAATCATCATTAAGCACCAAATCAATTTGAGTCCCGTTCCAAGTAAAAATCCCATAAAAGAACTGTATGCAATTTTCAATGCACGTGAAAAATCTTGATAATTTACTAATAATTCTCCTGCTAAAGCACCGACGAAGGGTCCCAATATAATTCCGAAAGGACCAAAAAATATTCCCACAATCGCTCCTAAAAAAGCACCGCGTTCTCCATATTTAGAACCTCCGGATTTACGAACAATGAGACTTGGCAAGACATAATCCAGCAACAACTACAAGAACGTAATTCCTGCAGTTACAACTAAAAAAGTGGTGCTGAAAGTTACATACTTTGTAAAACCAGCGAGCAACAATCCAATCCACGAAATAGGAGGTCCGGGCAGCACCGGAAGAAAACTTCCCAAGACCCCAACAATCAATAACAGTCCGGCAATGATAATTAATACGACATCCACGATTCTTCAATATTAAAAAATGGGTGTGAAAATCAACTCATCTCGAGACGCATTCCACACCCATTTTGAAAATTTTATTTTTTAACCTTTTATCTTCTATCCAAGAAAATTGAGATAAAATAAAGCAGTGTTGCCAACGAGCCGATAGCTGCCACCACATAAGTTCTTGCAGCCCATTTTAACGCATCCTTCGAACCTTCGTATTCTTCCGGCGTTACAATGTTATTTGTTTTTAACCACACAAGCGCACGTTTGCTAGCGTCTAACTCAACCGGAAGGGTGATGAAAGCAAATAAGGTCGTCATTGCAAACAATCCGATTCCGACGGCAAAAACCCAACCTCCGATTAAGGAACCTGTAGCATAGAGAATAAGTCCGGCCATAATTACAAAATTTGACAATCTGCTCGCTACACTAACGGCAGGAACAATGGCAGAACGCATTTTTAACCAGCGGTATGCCGTGGCGTGTTGAACTGCGTGTCCACATTCGTGTGCTGCTACTGCAGCAGCAGCGGCATTCCGTTGCATATAAACTGGTTCGCTTAAGTTTACGGTTTTTTTGGTCGGGTCGTAATGGTCGGTTAATTGACCACTCACTGAAATCACCTTGACATCATAAATTCCGTTATCTGCCAACATTTTCTCGGCAATTTCTTTTCCGCTCATTCCATTTCTCAAATGGATTTTGCTGTATTTTTTAAATTTAGTTTTTAATTGATTGCTGACCAACCAGCTTACCAAAAATATAATTCCGGCAAGTAAATAATATCCTGTCATTTTTAATTTATATTCTTTATATGTTTACCATGCTCTCCTTACAAAAAACGTGCAAATTAATGTACGATGTTTACAATCTTGCCGGGAACGACAATAATCTTCTTAGGAGATTTTCCTTCCAGATAGTGCTGTGTTTTTTCATGTGACATAACGGCAGATTCCACTTCATCCTTTGACATTTCCAAAGGCAATTTTAAAGTAAAACGCATTTTACCATTAAACGAAATGGGATATTCTTTTTCATCTTCTGTTAAATACGATTCATTAAAAGTTGGAAATGCAGCATTTGAAATACTTTCATTATGTCCGATTTTGTGCCACAATTCTTCAGCAATGTGTGGCGCATAAGGTGAAATCAGAATTAAGAAAGGCTCCAAAACTTCACGAGCATTACATTTTAATGCGCTCAATTCATTGACGGCTATCATAAAAGTAGAAACCGAGGTGTTAAAACTGAACGCTTCAATGTCTTCTTGCACCTTTTTAATGGTTTTATGCAAAACTTTCATTTCCGGTTTAGAAGCCGATTTTTCCGAAATCAAAAACTTTCCATCTGTACCCGAATGATACAGTTTCCACAGTTTTTTCAAAAATCCGTGAACGCCTGTTATGCCGGCTGTATTCCACGGTTTGGATTGCTCCAAAGGACCTAAAAACATTTCGTACATTCTCAAAGTATCGGCACCGTATTGCTCACAAATGTCATCGGGATTGACCACATTGAATTTAGATTTGGACATTTTTTCTACTTCACGAGAAACTTTAAACGTCCTGTCTTTTTCAAATATGAACTCGGCATTTTCAAATTCAGAACCAGAGCCTTTGAATGCCTCTACATCCAACTCATTGTGAACATTGACAAAATTGACATCGACATGGATTGGATAGGTTTTGTATTGTTCTTTAATATTATCAGAAACATATCTATTTTCACCTTCAACCCTGTGAATAAATGCACTTTCTCCCAAAATCATCCCCTGATTAATCAATTTTTTAAAAGGCTCGTCGACAGCAACAAGTCCGCGGTCATATAAAAATTTCACCCAAAAACGGCTGTACAATAAGTGCCCGGTTGCATGTTCGCTTCCGCCGATGTATAAATCGACATTTTTCCAATAATTCAATGCTTCGGGAGAGGCAAAAACTTCAGCGCGTTTTTCATCTTCCATATATCTGAAAAAGTACCAGCTACTGCCTGCCCATCCCGGCATAGTGTTCAATTCCAGAGGAAAAACGATTTTATTGTCAATTTTTTTGTTATCCACAACAGCTGCATTCCTTTCATCCCACGCCCATTCGGCAGCGCGTCCCAATGGCGGCTCGCCGGTTTCGGTCGGCAAATATTTTTCCACTTCGGGAAGCTGAAGCGGCAAGGAGGTTTCCGGAATTGGATATGGCGTCCCGTTTTTGTAATAAATCGGGAATGGCTCGCCCCAATAACGCTGACGGCTAAACACTGCATCACGCAATCGGTAATTTATTTTCTCTTTTCCGACTCCTTTTGCTTCCAACGCAGCAATAATTTTTTCCATCGCTTGTGCATAGGACATCCCATTTAAGAAATCGCTGTTTATAAGAATTGAATTTTCTTTGCCTGAAAATGCTTCTTCAGAAATATCGACATCTTTAAAAATAGCGGGAATCGGCAACTTAAAGTGTTTTGCAAAATCATAATCACGTTGATCGCCGGCAGGGACACCCATCACGGCGCCTGTTCCGTAACTTGCCAACACATAATCCCCAATCCACACGGGAATTTTTTCTCCGGTAAATGGATGTTCGGCATAAGCCCCGGTAAACACGCCGGTTATTTTCTTCACATCGGAAAGTCTGTCGCGTTCACTCCGTTTTGCCGTTGCTTCAATATATTTTTCTACTTCTTCTTTTTGTTCTTTCGCAGTTATTTCAAGAACCGCTTCATGTTCGGGTGCCAAAACCATAAAACTCACTCCGAATATCGTATCGGGACGGGTGGTAAAAACCGGGATTTTCACCGATGAATTTTGAATTGCAAACTCCACAATTGCACCTTTACTTTTTCCAATCCAATTGGTTTGAGAATCTTTCAACGGTTGCGGCCAATCAATTTTGTCTAAATCATTCAACAACCGATGTGCATAAGCTGTAATTCGCATAATCCATTGTTTCATTTTTTTGCGAACCACAGGATAACCGCCGCGTTCGGAAACACCGTTTACCACTTCATCGTTTGCAAGGACAGTTCCCAGTTCGGCACACCAATTCACTTCGGTTTCTGCAAGGTATGTCAAACGATATTTCAATAAAATTTCTTGTTGTTGTGATTCATCAAACGCACTCCATTCGGAAGCAGTAAAAACCGGAGCATCCTCATCCGAAGCTGCGTTTATCTTTTCATTCCCTTGATTGGCAAAATGTGCTATCAGTTCTTCAATCGGGCGCGCCTTATTTTGCTCGTTGTCGTACCAACTGTCAAACAATTTCAAAAATATCCACTGTGTCCATCGGTAATACTCCGGATCGGAAGTTCGTACTTCTCTGTCCCAGTCAAATGAAAAACCGATTTTATCCATTTGTTCACGGTAACGCAAAATATTAACTTCAGTAGTTTTTGCTGGATGTTGCCCGGTTTGTATGGCATATTGTTCAGCAGGCAGACCAAACGAATCATACCCCATCGGGTGCAACACATTAAATCCGCGATGACGCATATAGCGGGCATAAATATCACTTGCTATGTATCCCAACGGATGCCCGACGTGTAATCCTGCTCCCGATGGATAAGGGAACATATCCAGCACGTAAAATTTGGGTTTGTCGCTTTTGTTGGATGCTTTAAAAGTTTTATTCTTCGCCCAGAACTCTTGCCACTTTTTTTCTATTTCGTTATAATTATATTTATCCATTCCTTTGTGCTAAAAAATAATTAGCTGCAAATTTACGTTTATTTGAATAAGTAATCATTCACGTAAACCGTTTGCATTTAAAAGATTTATTTAGTTTAATGACAATCTTTCCAATGAGACGGTCAACAGATACAAAATTACTTGTATTTTTACACCCAAATTTACCGAACATCTTATGAGTTCCTCTTACGAAAGATATCAAAAACGGCGATTAATATCCTCCTATTTTTCAGTGGTTATCAGCATCTCATTAGTGCTTTTTCTATTGGGAACGTTAGGTCTTTTAGTATTAAACTCAAAAAAAGTAGCCGATTATTTTAAAGAACAAATAGCCGTGTCTATCTTTTTAAAAGACTCTGCAAAACAAGTTGAGATTGACCAATTACAGCAAAGCCTGGCCATGGCTGAATACACAAAAAGTGCGGTTTTCGTTTCCAAAGAAGAAGCAGCGACGGAGCATCAACAGGTTTTGGGAGAAAATTTCATAGAATACCTTGGAGAAAACCCTTTGCAAAACAGCATTGATGTTCATATCCGTGCAGATTTTGTCACGCCTGAAAAAATGGATGAAATCACGACAGAAATAAAATCGAAAAATTTTGTGGATGATGTCATTTATGACAAACCCTTAATTGCACAACTGACCGAAAATGTGCAGCGCATTAGTCTTTGGTTGCTGGTTATCTCGGGAGTCTTTTTATTTATTGCTGTTTTACTTATCAACAGCAGCATTCGGCTTTCTATTTATTCAAAGCGTTTTACTATTAAGACTATGCAAATGGTAGGCGCTACCAAACGCTTCATCCGTCGACCATTTGTTTGGAAAAGTGTGCGTTTGGGAATTATCGGAGCGCTCATCGCCATGATAGGAATGGGAACGGTTTTGTATTATTTAGACCAAAGTTTTCCCCAACTCCAACTCTTGTCTGACGATATGCTATTGGCCGGATTATTTTTATTTATCCTGCTTATGGGAATATTTATCACATGGATTAGTACTTTTATCGCCACCCAAAGATTCCTAAATTTACGTACGGATGATTTGTACTATTAAAATTTAAAATATTATGAAGAAAAGACCTCAAAGCCTTCCTGAATCCGATCGACCCGAATTTATTTTCAGTCGTAAAAATTACAAGTTTATGTTTATCGGAATTGCCTTTATTCTTGTAGGTTATCTTCTTATGGCAGGCGGCGGAAGCGACGACCCCAATGTTTTTAATCCGGAAATATACAGCTGGCGACGCATTCGCTTGGCTCCAACATTGGTCCTTTTAGGTTTTGCCATACAAGTTTATGCAATTTTATTAAATCCTCATTCTAAAGACGATAATTAGTGGATTACTTAGACGCTATCATCCTTGGGATTGTTCAAGGATTTACCGAATTTTTACCGGTTTCATCCAGTGGTCATCTAGAAATTGGAAAAGCAATTTTGGGCGATACTTCCTTGCCCGAAGAAAGTTTGCTCTTTACCGTAATCGTTCACTTTGCAACCGCACTGAGCACAATCGTAGTTTTTAGAAAAGATATTATTGAAATCATTACCGGAGTTTTAAAATTCAAGTGGAATGAAGAAACACAATTTACGTTTAAGATTATTCTTTCGATGTTGCCGGCAGTGATTGTAGCTTTATTGTTCGAAAAACAGTTGGAAGCATTTTTCGATGGACAAATTGCTTTTGTCGGAGCAATGCTTATTGTTACCGCCGTGTTGTTATGGTTGGCAGACCGTTCCAAAAACACGGGAAAACCTGTTACAATAAAGGATTCGATTATTATAGGAATCGCTCAAGCTGTGGCTTTGTTACCCGGGATTTCACGAAGTGGCGCTACCATTTCCACCTCTGTCCTCTTAGGAAACGACAAATCAAAAGCGGCGCGGTTTTCATTTTTAATGGTTGTTCCATTAATTCTCGGGAAAATTGCCAAAGACATTCTCAGCAATGACATTTCAACAGAAAACAGCAATTTTGCCATTTTGGGCGTAGGATTTTTAGCTGCCTTTATTTGCGGTCTGATTGCCTGCACCTGGATGATTGCTCTCGTTAAAAAAAGTAAACTCAAGTATTTTTCAATCTATTGTGTCGTAGTAGGTATTCTTGCTATCACTTTCAGCACTTTTTTATAAATGACCGAAGAAGACTACAAAGAAGGGCAATTAATTCTGATTGACAAACCTTTGGGATGGACCTCATTCCAGGTGGTAAACAAAGTTCGGTGGTTAATCAAAAAAAAGTTTCATCTGAAAAAATTAAAAGTCGGTCATGCCGGAACTCTCGATCCTTTGGCTTCCGGACTCTTGATTGTCTGTACCGGCAAATTCACAAAAAAAATCGATGATTTTCAGGCACAGGAAAAAGAATACACCGGGACTTTTACATTGGGCGCCACCACTCCCAGTTATGACGCGGAAACGGAAATCAACTTAAGATTTAATCTTTCCGAACTTACGGAAGATGCAGTAAAAAACAATGTTTCACACTTTATCGGAAAGATTCAACAACAGCCCCCGATTTTTTCAGCTTTAAAAAAAGAAGGGAAACGGCTTTATGAATATGCCCGCTCGGGTGAAGAAGTAGCTATTCCTACGAGAGAAATTTTAATTTCAGAATTTGAACTTACCCGTATTGCCATTCCCGAAGTTGATTTTAGAGTGGTTTGCAGCAAAGGAACTTACATCCGATCATTGGCGCATGATTTCGGAAAAAAACTAAACAACGGCGCGTATCTTTCCAAACTCAGGCGTACCAAAATCGGAGATTTTCACGTTGACAATGCAGTTTCTATCGAATATCTCGAGACGATTTTGCGTTAAAATATCCATAAGCACCAGAACAATAGACAATTAAATGTCGATTTTTGTAAGATAAGCTTGAAAACATATGAATTTCAATTATTCTTATAGAGCTTTTTTGATTACGCTGTTGATTTTTGGAGGATTGGCTTTGATTTTTATGAGTATAAAGTTTAAATCTTTCACCAAAGAAGACGCGCTTATTTATGAAATTGAACTTGAAACTGTTGAAACCGAGGTAGAAGAGGAAAATAACGAATCCGAACTTGCTTCCGATACAGAAATTGAAACTAACCGCGCTTTTAATCAAGCTGCCGAAATTGCCCGCTTAAACCGAGAACAACGAATGATACGTAACGAAACTGCACAAAGAATGAAAGAAATAGACAGAGCGCTTTCACCGGAAAATCTGAAATTTACTAATGACAACAAACCGGATTCTTCGACAACAAAATCGTTGGAAAAACGTAACGATGTTTTGAATGAAAAAACAGCCGCTGAAGATAACAGAAATACCACTATTTTTTACAATCTTCCCGGAAGAGAAGCTTTACGTCTTCCGAATCCGGTATATACGTGTGAAGCACCCGGAAAAATAGTGGTTACTATTGAAGTAAATTCATCAGGAATTGTGAACAGAGTAAATTACAATCGCACCGCCTCTAGCAGTACCAATCAATGTTTAATCGATGCGGCTTTACACTATGCTCAACGCGCAATTTTTACGGGAGATGCATCAAGAAACAAACAATTGGGAACCATTACGTTTATTTTTCCCGGACAAAATTAAAAACTTATGAAACGCTGCAGTTGGTGTAAAAACGATGCTTTGTATATGAAATATCACGATGAAGAATGGGGCGTTCCCGTAAAAGATGACGAACTGTTTTTTGAATTTCTGTTACTGGAAGGTTTTCAGGCAGGTTTAAGCTGGATAACCATCCTTAGAAAACGTGAAAATTTTAGGAAAGCATTTGACAATTTCGACTATAAAAAAATTGCAACCTATGACGAATCCAAAATAAAATCCTTACTTCAAAACGAAGGAATCGTTCGTAATAAACTCAAGATAAATTCAGCGATTAGCAATGCGAATGCATTTATGCAAATTCAAAAAGACTTCGGAAGTTTCAACAATTATATTTGGAAGTTTGTCGAAGGAAAAACGGTAGTCAATAAATGGGAACGTCATGAGGAAATTCCTGCCCGAACCCCGTTGAGCGATACCATCAGTAAAGATTTGAAAAAGAGGGGATTCAACTTTGTCGGAAGCACTATAATTTATGCTTTTTTACAAGCCACAGGTATTGTAAACGACCATTTGGAAAGCTGTTTTCGTCATGGTGAAGTTGCTACCATTCATTTTAAATAGTCAATAAATTCCTGACGCGAGATTTCTACAGCGCCGAGACTTGCAGTGTGTGCATTATAAACCTGACAATCGATGAGGTGATAATTGTTTTTCAAAGCATAGTGTACCAGAAAATAAAATGCCACTTTAGATGCATCGCTCACCAAACTAAACATGCTTTCTCCGCAAAAAATTTTCTTGTCTTTTAAATCGATTCCATACAGTCCTCCAACCAGTCTATTTTGTTCCCAAACTTCAACAGAAACTGCATGATTTTCCGCATTTAGTCGGCAATAAGCTTCAATCATGGCAGACATTATCCACGTTCCTTTTTGTCCTTTTCGTTCAATCGAAGCGCATGCATGAATTACGTTTTCAAAAGAAGTATTCCACGTTACTGTAAATTTCCCGGAACGAATAGTCTTTCTCAGGCTTTTGGAAACTTTAAACTGTTCGGGAAACAGTACCATCCTCGGGTTGGGACTCCACCACAAAATGGGTTCTCCTTCGGTGTACCAAGGAAAAATTCCGGAATGATACGCATGTAATAAGCGTTGGGAAGACAAGTCACCGCCAATAGCCACCAGACCGTCTTCCGTTGCTTGATTGGGGTCGGGAAATGTCATATTTTCCAACAACCACATTTTTAATTGATTTTGAATAGGATATTAATTAAAAAGGCAAATCGTCGTGTTCGTCTTCATTAAAATTATCCGTAGATTCAAAAGGCTCAATAGGAGGCATCGGAGGAATATTTTGATCCGGTACGGCTTGCGCTATATTCTCAATTCGCCATCCTTGAATGCTGTTGAAATATTTCGTTTCTCCCTGCGGATTCACCCATTCTCTTCCACGGATATTGATGCTGATTTTTACATCCTGCCCCACTTGAAAATTATTGAGCAAATCTGTTTTATCCTGAATAAATTCAATGAGAATGGTCTGAGGATATTGTTCTTCGGTGATAAGAACCATTTCGCGTTTACGAAAACCGTTGTTTCCGTATGTTTTTGTCTGGTCTATGAGTTTTATTTTTCCTTGTAGTTCCATTTCTTAATTCTTTTATCGTCTGTGTGTTCTATCTTAATTTTCTTTTAATTTAATTTCTTTTGCCATCAACACATTCCAAGCAGTTTCAATTTTCCCGTCACACAGCAATTCTTGTGCACATCGATGAACTTCTTCCGCTGTCGCTTCTTCTATAAATTGAGCTTGAGTTTTGTTTTCCAAAAAAGCGGCTACAGATTCAAAGGAAGGAAGTTTTTCTACATTTGCCAACATCCCCAAATCATTTCCTGTCAACACCCGGCTGTTACGAATGTTTTCGGGCAACTGATCAATGCCGATACCAATGGTTGTCAATGGTTTTGGAACGGAAAACAAGCCGTTTTTTGCACGGGAATACCAATTTCCTCCCAAACGCGATACGGTATCAATTTTAAACGGATCAATGGTGCCGTGTTCGTCCAGAATTTCTTTCTTTATATGAAAAAGCACCACTTCACATATTATTAAATTTCCCGCTCCTCCTTCCGTTCCGAGTTCGATAATCTCTTTTACGATACATTCCATCTGCACCGGTGCTTCTGCTACACGAGGCGGACGAATTTTTTCGGAAGGAATTTCGGTAAATCCGGCTTTTATAAATTCATTGACTTTTTCTTCATAATCGGTAGACGCCAGCGAAACTTGTTGTACCATATCGTAATTCACGATATTTATGACCACTTCTTTAACCTTTTTCAGGTTTTCAAATGTGTGTTTGGTAGTGTTGTCTCTTCCACGTCGTGCAGGAGAAAAAACCAAAATCGGCGGATTGGCACTAAAAACATTAAAAAAGCTGAATGGTGCCAAATTTACATGACCATCGGAATCGATAGTACTTGCAAAAGCAATAGGACGCGGGGACACTGCTCCCAATAAATGGGCGTGAACCTCTCTTGTTGAAATATCTTTTGGTGAAATTGTAATCATAAATGCAAAGGTATCAAAGATTATGGCTTGAGAAAAATGTCAATTGAACAATAATTAGCATCTTTGTGTGTTGGTCTATTTTACAGACCTTGACACTTCGGTCTTAACGAAAGTCTTCTTTATGCTACGCAACCGAACATATATCCGATGGGCTTTTATTCTCGCCTCGCTATTTATTATCAGTTTGATTTTGTGGAACACTTATAATTTCTTTAATCACTTAAAAGAAAGTGAACGTGTCAAAATGGAAATTTGGGCAGAAGCGTATCAAGAAATTTTAAGCAACAATCATCCGGATTCCAATATTGGCGGATTGGTTTTAACGGTAATTCACAGCAATACGACCACACCGATGATTTTGCATACCATAAAAGAAGACCTTTATACCGCACGCAACATTCCCGATAAGCATTTCGATACGCCGGAAAAAAGAGCGCGACTGGTCAGTAAATTCTCCTCGGAATACGCTCCTATCGAAATTTATAACGGGGAAGAATTAATGCAAGTGATGTATTACGGAAATTCACCCATCATCAACAAATTAAAATATTATCCGGCCTTGCTCATACTGATTCTCATCCTGTTTGTTATGGCCATTTATCTTTTTTATAAAACCTCCAAAAGCGCTGAGCAAAACAAGTTATGGGCAGGGATGGCTAAAGAAACTGCACATCAAATCGGCACGCCGCTTTCTTCCTTGCTGGGATGGATTGAAATTTTAAAAACCGAAAATACCAATATCGAATACGTCAATGAAATAGAAAAGGACGTGCAGCGTTTGGAAACAATTACCAATCGTTTTTCACAAATTGGGTCTTTACCTATTTTGGAACGAAAAGATTTGATTTCTGAAACAAAACACACCTTTGAATACCTTCAAAAAAGAACTTCAAAGTTGATTACGTTCAAATATGAGTTTCCTTCGCATCCGATTTACGTTTATTTAAATTCCGAATTGCTCAGTTGGACCATAGAAAACATCGTCAAAAATGGAATTGATGCGATGAAAGGAAAAGGAACGCTTGAAGTAAAGATTGTTGAACACAACAAATTTGTCTCCATTCTGGTCACTGATGAAGGATAAGGGTTGACGAGTGCAGAGTCCAAACAAATATTCTCACCCGGATTCACCACTAAAAAACGCGGATGGGGTCTGGGTCTATCACTTGCCAAACGCATTATCGAAGATTATCATAACGGCAGAATACGTGTTGTTAAAAGCATTCCGAACCAAGGAACCACCATGGAATTGGCTTTCCGAATAAGCCGAAATAACAACCGTTAAAACACGAAGTCGGAAGTTTTATTATGAATTATAATTTTGGGAAATGGCAGTTGCCAACTCAGAAAATTCTTGGGAGGTAAGGGGAATTTTTGAAGAAAAATCCATATCGGACATTTGTTGTAACGGAATCAGATGCACGTGCACATGAGGCACCTCCAATCCAACAACAGCCATCCCTACACGTTTGCAAGGAACTGTTTTTTCTAAAGCAAGGGCAACTTTTCGGGAAAATTCCATCAATGCCAAATAATGGGCTTCTTCCATATCAAAAATTTTATCAATTTCCTTTTTGGGAACGCACAGGGTATGTCCTTTTGCATTTGGGCTGATGTCTAAAAATGCAATAAAGTTTTCGTCTTCTGCGACTTTATATGCCGGAAGTTCGCCATTGATTATTTTAGTAAATATTGATGCCATAACATTAGTCTCTTGAAATTTCCAATATTTCAAATTTAAGCAATCCGTTAGGAACTTGAATTTCGGCAACCTCTCCTGCCTTTTTCCCCAACAATCCTTTTCCGATTGGAGAATCGACAGAAATTTTACCTGATTTTAGGTCGGCTTCACTTTGTGCGACCAATTTGTATTTCATTTCCGCTCCGTTGGATTGATTTTTAATCTTGACGGTAGAATGCACAAGCACTTTCGATAAATCCAATTGCGATTCATCGATGATTCTTGCATTGGCGACAATTTCCTCTAATTTTGAAATTTTCAATTCCAACATTCCCTGAGCTTCTTTAGCAGCATCGTATTCTGCATTTTCGCTCAAGTCTCCTTTATCTCGTGCTTCGGCAATGGCATTGGAAGCGCGGGGTCTCTCCACATCTCGAAGGTAATCTAACTCGTCTTTTAGTTTTTTTAATCCTTCTGCAGTGTAATATGATATTTTACTCATAACTTCATTATTTAATAACGACTCTTAACAAATTGTATAATACGACAAAATCCCGACACGTACGGACGGGACTTACGTAAACTGAAAAATCCCATTGTCGAACGGGATTCTTAAACAAATATACAAAAAATATTAATTGCTTTACATTTTATTGTATTTTAGATTTTAAAATTAATGTTATGAGAATTTTTTCATTTCTTGTCATGATATCTTTGCTATTTCCCTCATGTTCAAAAGACAAGGAAAAATTAAATCAGAATCCTTATCTGACCAACCCCATTGTAAATCTCAATTTAAACTTGAATTTACCCGAATACAATTCATTGAAATTCCCGGGAAATTATGTCATTGCTCCCCAAGGAATCAAAGGAATTATCGTTTATGCCGTTAGTGAAAGTCAATATTGGGCATTTGATTTAACTGACCCCAATCACGTTCCCAACGATTGTTCGCGAATGGAAATTGACGGCATTATTGCCCGCTGTTCTTGCACCACCGATACAAACGAATACAACATCGTAAATTTTGGACAGCATTTGACAAACCCCGATACGCACTACCCTATGCAACAGTACAGAGCAATGCGTAACGGGGATTATGTAAGAGTTACCAACTAAATTTTAAAATTTTACCGTTAGTCCTACTAAAAAATTAATAGTTGCCTGAGGAAAATAGCCGGCTCCTTCAATGGTTGTTACAACTCCCGGCGTACTGAAATCGTCATCATACGTATAGTAATAACCGTTGGAAATGTATTTGACATTAAAAATGTTGTTTACCAAAGCTGACAAATGAATTTCACGTGCCCAGCTCATTTGATTCCAACGATAGCTGATATTAAAATCATTTATGAAATAACTCTCAAGTTTGGATTTCGGACTGTCTGTATTTCCCATATATTGTTCTCCGACATACTTGGACAATAAGCCCAACTCCAAATTTTCCATAGGCATAAACAACAGCATGTTTCCGGCAACGATGGAAGGCGAAAAGGAAATGTTCGTTTTTCCTAAGTTTACGAGTTCACCATCCTTTGAGGTAACAAAATCGATGTTTTTGTTTTCACTGAAAGTCACATTTGGAATGATGCGCCACATTTGTCCAAGTTGAAGGTCTGCGTCCAATTCCAACCCGAAGCGGTAGCTTTTTCCGCTATTTGTTCTGATGGGACGTCCCGTATCTGTCAATTCTCCCGTTAATACCAATTGATCTTCGTAATGCATATAATAGAGATTTGCATTGAAGCGAATTCCACGCCGCGGATTCCAGCGCCAGCCCAATTCGTAATCGTCTAATTTTTCAGGTGTGGAAATTCCTTCTCTGAAATCGGTACGCGAAGGTTCACGGTGTGCTCGTCCGTATGACAGATAGAGTTGATTGGCGGAATTAAATTTATAGGAAATTCCTGCTTTCGGATTAAAGAATGAAAAATCTTCATCCAAAACCATTTCCACTAAATCTGAAGTGTAGCCCGAAGTTTTGTAATTTATGAACCTCCCTTGAAGGTCTCCAAAAAGCTTCAAACCATCGGCAATTTCATACGTCCATTTTGTAAACACCGTGAATTCGGACTTTTTGGAATCTCCTTCATAATACCGATCTCTAATTTCGGAATCCGAAGCATAGCGTGCCCAAATAATTTCACCGAAATGATCGCCTTCATACATTCCGTAGTAAATTCCTGAATTTACTTCCAACTTTCCTTTTGAATATTGAACGTTGGCATTTCCTGCATAAAAATGATTGTCTAACCACCTTCTTCTGATTAAATCAGTTTGTTGAATGGTATCGGCTCCAAAAATCAATAGATTTAATCCGTAATTTTGAAAACTTTCATCTTCTCTGTATTGCTCAAAATAGCCCAATCCTCGGGTATAATTTAAGGATAAGTTTGATGTCCAATATTCATTTACTCGCTGCGACCACAATATTTGATAATGCGTTTGTTCATAATTATCAATTTCATTATCATAAAATTGAATTTGTCCGTTTTCATCAGTGTACATTCCCGATGGATTAAAAGTCCGGTTGTTTTCCAGAACGTCCAAATCCTCGATTCCGTTCCACGCTTGATAGGTTTTTTGTTTTCCTCCGAATGTCAATAATCGGATTAAGGTATTGTCTTTTTCAAAAGAACCTTGCAGGTAATATGAAAATAAATCAGAAAATGCGCGGTCTACATATCCGTCGGATTTAATAGTAGAAATTCTACCGTTAAATTCAAAATATTCCGAAATTCGTCCCGTACCAAATTTTAAATTGTGCTTGTGTGTATTAAAACTTCCTACGGAATTGCTTATTTCGGCAAAAGGATTTTCATAGCGTTCATCGGTTAAAATATTAATACTGGCGCCAAATGCTCCGGAACCGTTGGTAGAAGTTCCCACCCCGCGTTGCAATTGCAAGTTTTTAACCGAGGAAGCAAAATCGGGCATATTTACCCAAATGGTACTGTGACTTTCCGAATCGTTATAAGGGATTCCGTTGAGGGTTACATTAATTCGTGTGGCATCGGTTCCTCTTACGCGCATCGAAGCATACCCCACGCCGGCACCGGCATCGGTGGTAGTCACTACGGACGGCATATAATTCATCATCAACGGAAGTTCTTGACCTAAATTTCGATTTTCAAAATCCTCATTAGTCAAATTGGAATGCGTGACGGGATCATCCTCTTGAACACGAACTGCGCGCAATAAAACTTCTCCTAATTGTTCAACTTTTAAGGTGTCTTGAACCTGATTAGGTTCTTGTGCGTGAGCGTTAGTAATTAAAAAAAGACTAACAATTACAATAAATAACTTATTCATTCGTATAAATTTTGATACGAATAAAAGGGGCGTTATTCTTAGGTTACTAATTCATATTAAATTTAAAAACCCCCACAATATTGCTGCAGTCAATAGTTGAGGGGGTTTTTAGTGTACGTATTCCCTTGGCAGCATTACCTGCCCAGGTTCAATGGGTATAATCTCAGCCAAAACCGATGATTTTGGCACCCCTTTGAGATATTTTCGGCAAAGATACTAACTTTTTGGAGGTAAAAAAGTACCTTCGAAGATTAAAGCCATTCATATTTTATTAAAATGCGCGATTTAAAAAATCGATTTACAATTAAAATCCTTCTCGGTTATTTGACGCTGGGGATTATTGCCGCAGTGGTAGGAAGTTTTCTGTTTTCGGAAATAAAAAACTATTCCGAAGAAATAAAACCCATCGATGAACAAAAATTGGTAGAAACAGGAACGCTTATCAATCTGTTGTATAAAACCGACCGATTCTCGCGACTTGCATTACTGACGGAAAACGACGAGGATTATGAGTTGTACAATTGGAATAACGATTCTCTTTTTTTAAAAATTGAAGAGCTCAAACTGATTACTTCCAATGTTTTTCAACGAAAACAATTAGACAGCATTAAGGCACTTTTAGAAGCAAAAAATCAAAATTTAGAGCAACTTCGCATCTTGCGATTGACCAATCAAAAAGAGACTTCGTTAGACGATATTATGGACGAGGTACGAAAACTGGAAGCTTCGGTTGGTTTTGCTTCTGTAGAATCCATGGTTCGTGAACCTTGGAAACTGACGCCCCGCGAAAGACGAATTTGGCAATCGTATGCAGATTACCTCAACAGCAGCAAAGAACGTGACACCGTGACAGTAAAATCAAAAGTGGTAGATTCTATGCTGATTGCAAGCAGATATATTGTAGCCGAGGCAAAAAAAGAAAATTCCAGGATTCGGGAATCGCTCAGACAAAAGGAAAATGAACTTATCCGAAATGATTTGGACATTTCCGAGCGCCTTCGGATAATCATTGCAGGTTTTGATGCTGAAATTAAAAAAAGTGCAGAAAATCAAGCCCAAGCACGTGCCGAAGCTTTAGAGAAAACCGGACAAATTTTGAAATTTGCTGCAGTGTTGGGAATTATGACGGTGTTGCTTTTTTCTTATTTTGTGTTGGCAGACTTTTTTAAAGCAGAACGTTATAAAAAATACTTAGAAGATTCTAAAAAATATGTGGAATCCCTTTTAAAGAGTAGAGAACAACTTATTTCCACCGTTAGTCACGATTTAAATACGCCTTTAAATACCATTTCGGGATACTCAGAACTTTTAGATAACACGGCACTTTCTGACAAACAGCAAAATTATGTCAATCAGATTAAAACAAGCACAGTCTTTATTTCCGGTCTGGTCAATGATTTGTTGGATTTTTCAAAATTGGAAGCCGGTCAGATTATTATCGAAAAACATCCGTTTTTACTGGATAATTTGATATTCGACACAGGTGAAGCCGTAAAACAAGCTTATAAAAAGCCTGATGTGGCATTGAAAATTCAAATTGATAAAACAATTGAAAACCGGCTTTTTGAAAGTGATCCGCTTCGAATTCGACAGATAGTGACCAATTTGCTTAGCAATGCATTTAAATTTACGAAAAAGGGAACGGTTTCCGTACATGTGAAGCATCTCGAAACTGTAGGCGATACCGCTCAAGTTCAGCTCATTGTTGAAGATACCGGAATCGGAATTTCCAAAGAAAAACAAGAAGCCATTTTTGAGGAATTTAGACAAGCAGATGAAAGCATTTTAATGCGTTTTGGCGGAAGTGGATTGGGACTTACCATTACAAAAAAACTTACGGAACTTTTAGGAGGGAACATTCAAGTTGAAAGCGAAATTGATTCAGGAAGCCGTTTTATAGTGACACTTCCCTTAAAAAAAGTAAACAAATCCGGCAGCAAAATTTCAGAAAAACCAAATCAAAAACACATCTATCAAAGAGGGGTTATTATCGATGATGATTCCGGAATGCACTCTTTATTGAAAGAAGCCTTAAACCAACGCGGAATAGATTGTTATTCCTTTGAAAGTTATGCAGATTTTAAACAAAGCGACAAGACTGAAAATCTGAAATATGATTTTATTTTGACGGATATTCAAATGCCCGAAACTGATGGATTTCAAGTTTTAGAAGAATTGAAAAACAAGCAGATACGCTCATATAAAAATCAAGAAATTTTTGCGATGACCGGCAATCAGCAGTTTGAAAAGGATTATTTTCTAAAAAAAGGGTTTGCTGCAATCTTAAAAAAACCTTTCCCTCCCACAGAGTTATTGGAGCTTTTACAACAAACCTACGGATATTCTTATGAGCCTTTAACGGAATCCAAGAGTACGCACATTAAAAAATCTTCCGACATTTATAGTTTAGACATGCTTTATTCTTTTGTAGAAGAAGATGAAAAAGTAAAAGAAATCATTCAGGAATTGCAACGCCAAACTGTCAAAGATTTAAAATCCTTGGACAAAGCTGTGAAAACTCAAACCCTTGCTATTATTCAAAATACGGCGCATCGTATGCTTACCATGTATCGGCAAATTCACGCGCGAAAGGTCATTTGCATTTTAGAAAAAATGGAAAATTCATCAAATTTTGAAGAAGCTAAAAACGAAGTTGAAAAATTAAAAGCTGCGTTAAAAGAATTGTGGGACGAGTTAAACCCAACCACCAACTATCAGCATACCACTATAACTTAATGCCGTATTGCGCCATTTTGTTGTAAAGTGTTTTTCGGGTGATATTCAGTAGTTTGGCCGCTTTGGTTTTGTTGTTCGCAGTTTCTCGAAGGGCATTTATAATCAGTTGTTTTTCGTGTTTCTCTTTTGAAAAATCGGATAAGTTTTGTTCTTGCGGCGGATTTAAAACTTCGTTCGGAATCACTTCAGCCGGAATTTCCGAACCTTGCGTCAACAATACAGAACGTTTGATCACATTTTTTAATTCTCTTAAATTTCCCGGCCAATTATACTTTTTAAAAGCTTCCATAACCGTATCGGAAAGCCTTAAAACATTTTTATGAAGACTTTGATTGGCTTCATCTAAAAAATATTCGACAAAAAGGTAAAGATCATCCAGACGATGACGAAGTGGTGGAATTTCGATAGAAAATTCGTTCAATCGGTGATATAAATCTTCACGAAATTTCCCTTGAGCAACAGCCTCACTGAGATTTTCATTAGTTGCGGCGATAATCCGTACATCTACTTCAATTTCAGTATTGCTCCCGACCGGTTTAATTTTTCGTTCTTGAAGTACGCGCAGAAGTTGAATCTGATTTTCATAAGATAAATTTCCTATTTCATCCAAAAACAAAGTGCCGCCGTCCGCTGCTTCAAAATGTCCTTTTTTGTCATGAATCGCGCCGGTAAAACTCCCTTTTACGTGTCCGAAAAATTCACTTGCTGCAATTTCATTCGGAATGGCGCCACAATCCACTGCTATAAAAGGTTGGTCTTTTCTGTTGCTATACTCATGAATTGCCCGCGCCGCAACTTCTTTACCCGTTCCGCTTTCTCCTTCAATCAGCACATTCATTTGGGTGGAGCCTACTAACTTTAAATACTCGTTAAACTTTTTAGAAATAGCGCTTCTTCCGGTGACAAACGATTTTTCTACTGCTTTTTTATTTTGAGGCGATGCGGGTTTTGGACTCGGTTTTTTTGAAATTTCTTTATCGGATTCGTCAATAACCATCAGTAATTCTTCAGGTCTGAACGGTTTTGAAATATAATCCAATGCGCCTCGTTTTATGGCTTTTACCGCAGTACTTACATCGGCATACCCGGTCATTAATATCACTTTCAAATCGGGTTGCAACTGCTGTCCGAAATGAAGCAAATCCAATCCGGAGTCATCCGGTAATTTTAAATCGGTAATCAGAAAATGGAAAGCTTGCTTTTTAAGAACTTCTCTGGCTTCTTCCCCCGTTGTTGAAAGTAGGATTTCATAGCCTTTTTTTTCCAAAAAAGCGCCCAACATTTTTCCAAACGCAACATCATCTTCTACTATGTGGATTTTAACCGCCATATTCTCTATTAAAATCCGTAAAAATAGAGACTATTCCGGAGGCAATATTTAAAAATTTCATAAAAAAAGACATCCTGAGTTAGAATGCCTTTTAAACCAATGATTTTAAAATCATCAAATTAGTGAGAAAGGACTTGTGGGGCAGTCATTTCTCTACCTTTTTCATCTACAAAGATGGTTTTTACTACATTATCGCTTCCGAGAACTTCCAACTGATAAACTCCTTTAGAATTTCTGCTCGCTTTTTGGATGCTGGAATTTTTATACTTTTCACTTACGAAATTCTTAACCGGAGCCGGAACTTTCACAGGGTCCACTACAACTTGTTGTTCTAAGCTCTTGGTTCCGGGAGCTTGTTTTATCGGTGTATTGCTTTGGGTGGAGAGGTTCTGATTTTTTTGTTGTTGCAACTCTGTTGTTTGGGTTTGCTTTTTAGTTTGCAATTCTTTGGATTGTGCCTGCATTGCTAACATACCTCCAAGTACAAAAACCAGTGATAAAATTATTCTTTTCATAATAAATTTCTTTTTTGTTTTGAATTCCTTTTCGAAAGATATAAAATATTTCACAAGGAATTACATCTTCCAAAAATATTTACTGAAACAACAATGCCACTTTATAAAGAGTATATTTTCAACGTTTTACGCCTTTTCAACCAATCAAATTATCGTGTAAGAATTATACGATGTGGTAATAATTTCACACTTCCGGCGGCCGACGGTGTTTCTTTTTTAACGCTTGTTGTTTTTTTATTTTCAAACGCTTTTCGATAACACTTTGCGGAACTTTCGTTTTCTTTCTCTTTTTAGGTTTCTTCAGATTGGAAGTTATTAACTCCAACATTCTTTCAATTCCTAACGTTTTGTTTTTATGCTGACTTCTGGTTGCGTCGGATTGAATTCGCAGCACCCCTTCGGATGAAATTTTGGTGGCGAGTTTTTTCCGCAAGATTTCTTTTTCAATTGCAGAAAGCGCTTTGGAATCTTCAAGATTAAAAGAAACTTCAACTTTGGTCGCTGTTTTATTTACGTGTTGCCCACCGGCTCCACTGCTACGGATCGCTTTAAATTGTAGTTCTTTTATAAATTCCTCAACATTCATCCCTCTTGGTGCGCCTCGTTCAACAAATCGTTTACTGTTTTGACAGGATTAAAAGTCAACAAGGGAACTTCCACAAAAATGGTGTTCCACTTTGCCATTGAACCGTTCCAAAGTCCGGGAAGTTCCAGCGCTTTAATCGGTTGCCCCTGATAGGATTTTTCGGTTATAAAACCCGTGTCCGGATTTGTAAATTCGGAGAGATTAAATTTATTTCCCAAATAATCTCTAACTCCGCAAACGACATCAACCGGATTAAAATGCGTTGCATTTTCAACGAGTTTCTTTTGTTCGGGATGGTTATGATCAATTTGTGACATTTCCACAATCTGATAAGAAACAGTACCGTCTTGTTCGGCTACCAAAAAAGGACCACCACCCGGAGCACCCGTATTTTTTACAACGCCACAAACGCGAACAGGTCGGTTTAACAAACGGATTATTTCCTTTTGTGTTTCGGGCACATTCGGAAGTTTCATTTCTTTTCTGATAAACTTTTTCGCACTTTCAATAACCGCTTCATTTGGTGTGTCATTTAATTGTCTTAGCAACGAAAAAATTTCGTCCTGAACTTTTAACAGTTTGCCGGCAAGCATTTTTTTATAAAACCCAATGCTATCAACTAATTTTTTGTGAGCCACATTGTCTATGTTTTTAATGAATATTACATCCGCATCAATTTCATTTAAGTTTTCCAAAAGTGCTCCGTGTCCGGCAGGGCGAAACAGAAATTTTCCGTTTTCATCCACAAAGGGTTGATTGTCTAACGTAACAGCAACAGTGTCTGTACTTTCTTTTTGAAAGGAATAGCTTACCTCAAACGAAATTTGTGATTCGGCTTCCAAAGAGGTTCTAATCGTTTCAAATCGTTGATGAAATTTTTGTTCATGCTGTGGCGAAACCGTAAAATGCACTTTAGATTTTCCTTTTGAAACTGAATATTTTAGACTTTCATACAACTGCTCGTCAAAAGCAGTTAAATACCTATCATTTTCTTTGTGAAAAGGAATCAATCCTTTAGGAGTATTGCTGAAATTCAAGCCTTTTTCATCAAGCATTTCCCGAACGTACTCATAACAGCTTTTTCCTTTGGTTGTTGCGGATTCATTTTTATTTTTTTCAGACAATCGATTTATAATAAGCTTATGAAAAGGAAACTGCTCACGAGATTCAAAAAACAATTTCAATTCTTTATTTTCCGGATTGGATAAAAACGCGTCAATGTTCATCTGTTCCGGATGGTAGGTTTCCAAAAATTGATGTAAAAATTTGAACATTCGCGTTGCAGCACCGGATGCGGGAACAAATTTAACCACTTCCTTATCTTCAACGACAGCTTCATAATTGCGGACATAATGATTTTGTTCGTCCTCAGTAAATTTATGAATTCCTTTTTCTACGGATGCAGGCTCAATAATTTTTACAAAGGGAATTCCCTTTCTGAAAACCTCTAATTGTTTTTCAATATCGATGGTTGTTTGATTGTTCATTTTTTTTTGGAGTTAGTTGTATTTATATATCAATTAATTTATCAATAATTTTTATGGCTTTTTGCAGGCGTTCTTCACGATTTCCTTTCATAATATGATATTGAAATCCGTTTTGCTTTAATTCATTTTCAAACATTTCAAACATTTTCTCCCTATCAAAAGGTCGATCTCTCATACCATCTGGTTCCCAAGGCACATCAATATTTGTCAATAAATAAATCTCCTTATCACTCTTTGAAATGTTATTCAAGATAAAATCGGGAACGAATCCATCGTAATAATATTTACTATAAACCTTTAATTCAAGTAAGTTGGTGTCACAAATTAAGAGTTTATCTACCTGACTTGCAATTTTTTCTTCCCACGCCAATTGTCCTTTGGCAATAGGGATTAAGTCCTCTTTTGATATCGGTGTTTGGTGCTGCTCCCATTTTTCTTCCAAATAGCTACGCATGTATTCCGGAACCCACGCTGTTTTGTAGTGTTTCGCCAAATCTGCAGACAACGTAGTTTTTCCGGTAGATTCAGGAACATAGACGATTATTTT
>JAAYLC010000200.1 GCA_012522045.1 Bacteroidota bacterium | reverse complement strand
TTTAAAAAATTAATATTATGACAACATTGTTAAAGGATTCTGTGGCTAAAGCCATGGATTATGATCAATATAATGCGTTAATGACTCAATTAGTTGCGGAAAATAGAAGTACGGGTGAACAATCTGAAGAAAAAACGAAGTATACAAAATTGAATTACACCCGTTCCAAACGATTGGATAAAACCGGCGTTATTGATGAAGACGCTGCTGAATTTTTTAAAAATATAAAGCATCCACAAACTTGGTTGGTAATTAGTGAACCGTGGTGTGGTGATGCAGCGCAATCTCTTCCTTTGCTTAATAAAACTGCTCAGTTATCACCAAATATATCGCTCAAAATTGTCCTTCGTGATGAAAATCTTGAACTTATGGATTCTTTTTTGACGAACGGAACCCGCTCTATTCCTAAGTTGATAGTATTAGATGAAAACTATAATGTTTTGACGACTTGGGGACCGCGTTCAAAAGAAGCTACCAAGATAGTCAATGATTATAAAGAAGCTCACGGTACATTGGACGAAACGTTTAGAGAAAAAATTCAGTTGTGGTATAATAAAAATAAAGGAAAAGCAATTGTAAATGATTTGGTAGAAAGTATTAAATCTTTGGAGTTGGTTTAATTTATAAGCTCAAATAGCTTCTATTGTTGAGCTATTTTTTCTATTAAATCAATAATTCTGGATGCGTATCCGTATTCATTGTCGTACCAAGCGATAACCTTCACCATTTTACCGATGACTGAAGTCATTTCTGAATCAAAAATACAAGAATGGGTATTTCCTACAATATCAATAGATACCAACGGAATATCCATGTATTGAAGGATTCCTTTCATTGAATTTTCTGAAGCATTTTTAAACGCTTGATTAATTTCTTCAATGGAAGTTTCTTTTTTGACATTTAAAGTTATATCAGAAAGAGAACCATTCGGAACCGGCACGCGAATTCCGGCGCCTCCGATTACGTTTGCCAAATCCGGAAATATTTTGGTCAATGCCTTGGCTGCTCCTGTTGTGGTCGGAATAATTGATTGTCCTGCAGCGCGAGCACGTCGTAAATCCCGATGGGGCTGATCGTGCAAACTCTGATCGGTGGTGTAGGAATGAACCGTCGTGATGTATGCTTGTTCGACAGTGCATAAATCGTGGATGATTTTTAATACCGGCGCCGCATTATTTGTAGTGCATGACGCATTTGAAATAATATAATCATCGGGTGTTATAAGTTCATCGTTTACGCCCAGAACGATGGTTTTAATCGTATCTTCAGCCGGAGGTACCGATAAAATCACTTTTTTTACATCTTTTTGAAGATGCTGTTCTAATTGTTTTTGATGCTTAAATTTTCCGGTAGCTTCGATAACAACGTCTAAGGATGGCCACGGAATTTCATCAATATTTTTATATGAGCTAAATGAAGTTTCTTTTTGATTCACAATAATGGCTTGCGAATGAAAACTGACATCGGCATTAAAAATACCGTGAACACTGTCATATTTTAAAAGATGACTTAAAGTTCTCGAATCTGCCAAGTCGTTAATATGAACAACTTCAATTGTAGGATGCTCGTGCAACAACCTAAAGAGACTTCGTCCGATTCTTCCAAAACCGTTGATTCCTATCCTGATTTTTTCCATAACCGCTAATTAAGTCAGGTGTTTTTGTGCTTTGTATGAGGAACGAACCAGGGCACCACTTTCAACATGACGGAATCCCATCTCTAATCCGATGGTTTCGTATTTTTTAAATTGTTCTGGTGTAATAAATTCTTTTACCGGAAGGTGATTTTTTGAAGGTCGTAAATATTGTCCAATAGTGATGATGTCTAAACCCACATTGCGCAAATCTTCCATGGTTTGTATAACTTCAGTTTCTTTTTCACCAAGACCTAACATAATACCGCTTTTGGTACGTCTAACCCCGGATTTTTTCAGATATTCCAAAACTTCCAAGCTGCGTTCATATTTTGCCTGAATGCGAACTTCGCGCGTCAGTCTTTTAACCGTTTCCATATTGTGACTGATAACTTCGGGATGCACTTCGATGATGCGGTCAATATTTCTTTTTACGCCTTGGAAGTCTGGAATAAGTGTTTCCAGGGTAGTCTCAGGATTCATGCGTCGGATGGCTTTTACGGTTTCAGCCCAAATGATAGAGCCCATATCTTGTAAATCATCCCGATCTACAGAGGTGATAACCGCATGTTTTATCTGCATCATTTTAATAGAACGCGCTACTTTCTCGGGTTCATCCCAAGAAACTTGTTCCGGACGACCGGTTTTAACACCGCAAAACCCGCAGGAACGCGTGCAAATATTTCCCAAAATCATAAAAGTTGCTGTCCCTTCTGTCCAGCATTCTCCCATATTTGGACAACTTCCGGAGGTGCAAATGGTGTTCAAATTGTATTTGCTTACCAGATTTCTTAAATCCGTATATTTTTTTCCACTAGGCAATTTTACGCGAAGCCACTTTGGTTTCGGCGGTTGTTTTTCTTGTTTAGATAGTGTTGTATTCATGGTACACAAAATTACAAAATGAGAAATCGTTTTTCACACTTTAAACACACATTTAAATACAGTATGTTGGAAGGTCTTATTCGGTTTCGCTGATAATTTCTGCCAATAACTGTCTAGCACGCAACAAACGCACTTTTACAGTACCCAAGGGTTCTTTTAAATAATCTGCTATTTCATTGTAACTCATTTCTTTGAAATAGCGTAGATGAATAACTTTTTGGTAATCCGGTTTCAACAGTTTGATGTATTGAAGTAATTGTGTCAGATTTTGCTCCCGAATCAATTGGTCTTCGGGTGAAGGAGAATCATCGGGAATTTTTTTTATTTTTTCTTTTTCAATTTCACCAAGCGAACGATGTTCGTTTCTTTTACTGCGAAATTTATCAATTTGAATGTTTTTGGAAATCGTGATTAACCACGTTGAAAAGGAATATTTTGAATCAAATGTGTGAATTTTGTCAAATGCACGAGCAAAAGTTTCAATCGTAATATCTTCTGCTTCATATTCATTTTGAATGCGCTTTATTTGAAATCCATAAACTTCATTCCAAAAAGTATTCAAAAGAAAGTTGTATGCACTTTGTTTTCCTTCTTTAGCACTTTGGATTTGTTGCAGAACGAATTTAGGATTTACTTCCATTTTATATTACTTGACTCTTTATTGGAAATAAAAATATGCAATTGTATAAAGATTAAAAAGATTTCCAGAAGCGGAATTAATAGGATTAAATCTTTTTCTTTTAACCGTTGTGCAGCTTTTCCGTACACAAAATATTGAAACAGCAAACGAAAGGCAATGATTCCGAGGGCTATTTGCCAGTAAGTCGTTGTCAGTGCGAGACTTGCGAAAACCCAAAAGAGAATGGTTGCAAGGTGAAACAGCCCCAAGGAAAATTTATGCTTAAATTTATAATATTTGGAAGTGGTATAGTGTCGTTTTTTTTGTTGCACCCAGTCTTTAAAAGTATATTTAGGAGCAGAATACGTATAGGCTTCGGGAGAAATGCAAATTGTTGTATTTGATGCGTTGGCAGCTTCATTTACAAACAAGTCGTCATCGCCTGATGGAATTTTGATATGACTCATAAATCCTTTGTTTTCATAATAAAGTGACGTGGTATAAGCCAAATTTCTCCCAACCCCCATATACGGATTTCCATTCAGTGCATACGAAAAATATTGGAGTGCCGTAAGTACGGTTTCAAATCTTATGAGCTTGTTTAATAATCCTTTCTCCTTATAATAACCTCCATATCCCAATACCAATTGATTTTTTTCCGAAAATTTGTTTGCCATCAATTGAATCCAATGCGGCGAAGCAGGTGCACAATCTGCATCTGTAAAAATTAGATGCTGATGCGCAGCTGCTTTAATTCCCAAGGTCAGTGCATATTTTTTATTTCCCCAAAAACTTTCATTGTTTTTGACATCGACAACTTTAATTCGAGAATCCTGTTGCGCAAAATGATTAAAAATTTCTAATGTATCATCTACGGATGCATCATTAATCAAAACCAATTGAAATTTGGGATAGGTCTGATTTAACCACAAAGGAATGTGCTTTTGTAATGATTTTCCTTCATTTTTTGCACATACAATTACCGAAACCGGAAATGAAACATTCGTTTTATCAGGAGGTTCTTTGAAAAATGAAAAACGAGAAAAATAGAGGTAGAAGCTACAGTTTATTAATATAACTCCACAAGAAATATAAAGTAGCACCATAAGCCACTATGAAAGAGATAAAAGTTATTTAGAAAAAACTGTTATGCGTGGTCTTTTTCTTGACAAGAAGAAAACTGGTCGGGAGTTTTTCCGCAAAAGCCACAAGGTGTTCCTTCTTTATTTAAAAACGGACTTTGACTCGCACACGTACCTGCGAATTCACCGTCTTTCTTAGCCCAAATTTTTATTGCTATACCTGCAAAAGCAAGTAATAATAAACCGAAAGTTATAAGTAAAATTTCCATATCGTAAATCTTTCCTACAAAGGTACAATTTTCACACCAAAAAAGTTTTGTTTATGGCATTTTAAATATCCTTTAAATAGTGACCATTTTAGACTTAACATCCATTACATCAATTTATTCTGAAAAAAATATAAGCTTGAGATGTATGATTCTCAAGCTTATATCATTCTAAAAAGTTATTGACGGATTATCCCAAAAAAGGATAACGATAATCCGTAGGAGAGACAAAGGTTTCTTTAATCAATCGTGGAGAAACCCAACGGTATAAATTCATTTTACTACCTGCTTTATCATTGGTTCCACTGGCACGTGCACCTCCAAAGGGTTGTTGTCCAACTACGGCCCCCGTAGGTTTGTCATTGATATAGAAGTTTCCAGCTGCATTTTTTAATGCAATAATGGCTTCTTCCAATGCATAACGATCTTCACTGAATACTGCTCCGGTCAAAGCATATTCACTAGTCCCATCGACTAATTTCAGCATGTCTGACCAGTCTTCATCTTTATAAACATAAATGGTTAAAACAGGACCAAATAATTCCGTACACATCGTGGTGTATTTAGGATCTTCGGTTAAAATTACAGTAGGTTCAATAAAATACCCTTTTGATTTGTCATAATTTCCGCCGGCAATTATTTGTACCCCTTCATCATTTTTAGCAGCATCAATATAAGAAGCTAATTTGTCAAAGGATTTTTCGTCAATTACAGCCGTGATAAAGTTACTCATATCTTCCGGTGAACCCATTTTAAACGATTTTAAATCGTCTAAAAGGTGTTTTTTTACATCTTCCCACAGACTTTCGGGTATGTAACTTCTACTTGCCGCACTACATTTTTGACCTTGAAATTCAAAAGCACCTCGCGATAATGCTGTAGCTACCTGTTTTGGATTCGTCGATGGATGCGCTACCACAAAATCTTTACCTCCGGTTTCACCCACAATTCGCGGATACGTTTTGTAATTGTGAATATTATCTCCGATTTTTTTCCAGATTCCTTGGAAAACGCCGGTTGAACCTGTAAAGTGAACACCTGCAAAATTAGGATCTGCAAGGATGGTGTCCGAAATCATAACGGCATCTCCCATTACCATATTAATCACACCTGCAGGAACACCTGCTTCCCGGAACACGTCCATAATAACTTTTGCGGAATACACTTGTGTATGACTGGGTTTCCAGACCACAACATTCCCCATTAATGCAGCACTGGAAGGTAAATTTCCGGCAATTGCAGTAAAGTTAAAAGGAGTAATGGCATAAACAAATCCTTCCAGAGGGCGGTATTCAACACGGTTCCAGGCATCTGAAGTCGATTCCGGTTGTTCTGCATAAATTTCAGTCATATACTGAACGTTAAATCTCAAAAAGTCTATAAGTTCACAAGCGGAATCAATTTCAGCTTGATGGATATTTTTAGACTGACCCAACATGGTTGCAGCATTTATTTTTGAACGGTAAGGTCCTGCAATAAGTTCTGCTGCACGCAGAAAAATTGCTGCACGTTGCTCCCAAGGCATCGCAGCCCATTTTTTTTGAGCTTCCAAAGCACCATCAATGGCACGCATCACGTCATCTTTTGATGCACGATGATAACTTCCCAAAACGTGTTTGTGATCGTGTGGAGGAACCATCGTAGCAGTATCTCCGGTTTTTACATCTTGTCCGTTTATATAAAGAGGCACTTCAATGTTTTCTGCATACATTTGCTTGTATGTTTTAAGTACTTCTTCACGTTCTTTAGAGCCGGGTGCATATGACTTTACCGGTTCGTTAACAGCAATTGGTACTTCAAAAAATCCTTTTCCCATAATTATATTTGTATTTTGTAATTTAAAGAAAGCAAAGATAGGAAATTAGCAACGAAAAAGGAAGTTTGTTGAACGATGGTTACACGCATTTATCTTTCAATAAATCTTTAATAGTCATTCATTTAAAAACTCTACAAACATGTGTACCGTAACTTATATTCCGACAGGTGAAAACGATTTTATCCTTACCTCAAATCGGGATGAAGCTCCTGAAAGAGAAACGATTCCGCCAAAAATTTATACAGAAGAAACCCTTAAGCTTTTGTATCCGAAGGATGTTTTGGCGGGCGGAACGTGGATTGGAATTAGCTCGCTAAATCGTTTGGTAAACTTAATGAATGGTGGTTTTAAACCTCATAAGCGAAAACTGTTTTATAGAAAAAGTCGTGGTTTGGTAGTAAAAGAATTATTGAAGGTTAAAAGTATTGATGACTACCTGAAAAAAGAAGATTTTTCAGAAATTGAGCCTTTTACAGCAATAGTGGTAATTTGGGAGACAGATTTAGAACTCCTTGAAATTGTCTGGGACGGAAACACGTTACACAAAACTACAAAACCTCAAATGCCCCATATTTGGTCATCCTCACCTTTATATTCAATAGAATTTCAACAAATGAGAAAGAAATGGTTTCGAACTTTTCTTGAAAAAAATAATAAATCTGCGGATAATGTTTTGCAATTTCATAGAACGGGAGGTGAAGGAAATCCGGAATCAAATTTAATTATGGACAGAGGTGTCGTGAAAACCAAAAGCATTACTCAAATTGTAAAATCACAAAATCAGATTCACATGGATTATGATGATTTACAAACGGGAGAAAAAACAAAAAAACGCTTTTAAGCTGTAAACATTCATTAAAAAAGATTCGAAGCTACATGATTTTTCTTTTTTTATAAGAAGCCGTGTTTTTTCATTGCAATATGTAACTTTATCCAAAATTTTTAATATGGTTGAAAATTATCTCCTTCATGTCAATGATGCGCATAGGTTTGAAGTCAATGCCGATGAAGTTTCTTCCTTGGACATTATCTATTTAAACACCAAAGAAGCGCATTTTATACACAACAATCAGTCGTATAATATTCAAGTTTTATCCGAGGATTTTTCTTCGAGGACTTATAAGATTCGATTGAATAACAAAATTCATACAATTTCAATTGAGCGCCCTTTGGATGCTTTAATTAAAGATTTAGGGTTGTCTTTGGGTTCTTCAACTGCTGCCAATACAATTTTTGCTCCTATGCCGGGAATCATATTAGATGTTTTGGTAGCTGAAGGCGATGAAGTTGTAAAAGGCGCTCCGCTTTGTGTGTTGGAAGCTATGAAAATGGAAAATTCGCTCACTTCTCCACAGGACGGAACTATCAAAACCGTTGCGGTAGCAAAAGGAGACACGGTAGAAAAAGGAAAATTATTAATAGAATTTGAATCCAATGATTAAAAAAATATTAATTGCAAATCGTGGAGAAATCGCACTCAGAATCATGAAAACTGCCCGTTCGATGGGGATTAAAACAGTTGCCGTATTTTCTGAAATTGACCGCGATGCACCGCATGTGCTTTTTGCAGATGAATCGGTTTGTATCGGTCCTGCACCGTCAAACGAATCTTATTTAAAAGGAGATGAAATCATTGAAATTGCACGTGAATTAAATGTAGATGCCATTCATCCGGGTTATGGATTTTTAAGTGAAAATGCAGATTTTGCAGAAAAAGTAGAAGCATCCGGCATAAAATTTATTGGACCGAATTCTCATGCCATTCGTGTGATGGGAAGTAAATTGGCTGCAAAGGAAACCGTAAAAGCTTATGATATTCCGATGATTCCCGGAACAAATGAAGCGATAAGCGATATTTCTGAACCGAATCAAATTGCCGCTGAACTTGGTTTTCCTATTTTAATAAAAGCTTCAGCGGGTGGTGGGGGAAAAGGAATGCGAATTGTCGAGCACGAAAATGAATTTGAACAACAAATGAAACGTGCAATCAGTGAAGCTGAAAATGCTTTTGGAGACGGAAGTGTTTTTATTGAAAAATTTGTGACTTCTCCACGACATATTGAAATTCAAGTGCTAGCAGATGCTCATGGAAATGTCGTTCATTTATTTGAAAGAGAATGCAGCATTCAAAGACGCCATCAAAAGATTGTGGAAGAAGCACCTTCGGCGGTTCTAACACCCGAAAAACGTAACATGATGGGAGCAGCGGCAGTAAATGTTGCAAAATCTTGTGATTATGTTGGAGCAGGAACGGTGGAATTTCTATTGGATGAAAATCACAACTTTTATTTTTTAGAAATGAACACCAGGCTTCAGGTTGAACATCCGGTGACTGAGCTAATTACCGGACTGGATTTGGTTGAACTTCAAATTCGTATTGCCAATGGGGAGCCGCTTCCCTTTACTCAAGAAGATTTAAAAATTAAAGGCCATGCTTTCGAACTTCGTGTTTATGCAGAAGATCCTGCCGATAATTTTATGCCCAGCGTCGGAATATTAAAACGTTATCAGCCGCCAAAAGGGGAGCATATTCGCGTGGATGACGGATACAGAGAAGACATGGAAGTCCCTATTCAGTACGACCCGATGTTGTCCAAACTGATTGTGTACGGAGATACACGAGCAGAAGCCATTCAGCATATGTTAGATGCGATTTCTAAATATCAGGTTGAAGGTGTGAAAACCACTTTGGATTTTGGGCAATTTGTCTTTGAGCATCCTACTTTTCAAGAAGGAAAATTTGACACAAACTTTGTCGCCAACCATTATTTAGATGACCGGCGTAAAGCTATGGACGAAGAAGAAGCACGCGTAGCAGCATTATTTTCTTTAAAACATTATTTAACTCAATTTGATAAATTAAGAATTCCTAAGTAAACATTTTTTATTATACTTTTTAGACATTCATATTATGAGCAATACCAACAGATTACTTCAATCTTATATATCAGAAGCCAAAAAAGGAGGCGGTCAAAAACGAATTGATCGGCAACATGAGAAGAAAAAATTAACAGCTCGGGAACGTATAGAATATCTTTTAGATGAAGGTTCATTCGAAGAGATGGGAATTCTTGTTACCCATCGAACTACCGATTTTGGAATGGACAAACAAGTGTATTTTGGTGATGGAGTAGTTACGGGTTATGGTACAATTAACGGACGTTTGGTTTATGTTTTTGCTCAGGATTTTACAGTTTTCGGAGGAGCGCTTTCAGAAACACATGCCGAAAAAATATGTAAAATTATGGATCATGCACTTCGTGTAGGTGCGCCCGTCATTGGTTTAAATGATTCCGGGGGCGCACGTATTCAAGAAGGAGTACGTTCGCTTGGCGGCTATGCGGATATTTTTTATCGCAATGTACAAGCTCCCGGAGTTGTTCCTCAGATTTCAGCGATTATGGGTCCTTGCGCAGGAGGAGCAGTATATTCACCGGCAATGACTGACTTTACAATGATGGTGGAAGGAACAAGCTATATGTTCGTCACGGGACCCAATGTGGTGAAAACCGTAACCAACGAAAATATTACTTCGGAAGAATTAGGAGGCGCTCGAACGCATGCTACCAAAAGCGGCGTAACGCATTTTACGGCCGCAAACGATATTGTTTGTTTGGAACAAATTAAAACTTTATTGAGTTACATTCCTCAAAACAATAAAGAAACTCCCGAAATGTTGCCTTATGAGTTGCAAGATGAATATCGGGATGAATTAGAAAACATTGTTCCGGATTCTCCTACTAAACCTTACGATATGCACGATGTTATCACAGGAATTATTGATAAGGGCAGTTTTTTTGAAGTCCATAAAGATTATGCAGACAATATCATTGTCGGGTTTGCACGAATTGGCGGAAGGAGTATCGGAATCGTAGCAAATCAACCGATGAGTTTGGCAGGAGTGTTGGATGTGGACAGTTCTATCAAAGGTGCCCGGTTTACACGATTCTGTGACTGTTTTAATATTCCTTTGTTGGTTTTGGTAGATGTTCCCGGTTTTTTACCCGGATCGGATCAGGAATGGAACGGAATTATTTTAAACGGTGCAAAGTTGCTTTATGCACTTAGTGAAGCCACTGTTCCGAGGATTACCGTCATTACCCGAAAAGCATACGGCGGTGCGTATGATGTGATGAACAGCAAGCATATTGGTGCCGATATGAATTATGCGTGGCCCACGGCTGAAATTGCAGTGATGGGAGCAAAAGGAGCCAGTGAAATTATTTTCAAAAGGGAAATTGAAGAAGCTGAAAACCCGGAATTAAAATTGTCTGAAAAAGAGGCTGAATATGCCGCAAAATTTGTCAATCCTTTTATAGCAGCACAACGTGGATATATTGACGAAGCTCTTCATCCCAGAGAAACTCGTAGAAAACTACTCAAAGCTTTTGCAATGTTAGAATCTAAAGAAGTTCTGAGACCCAATAGAAAACACGGTAACATTCCGTTATAAAACTTCGTTTTCCCGGTTTCTGTTTTGTCTGAATTTTACCGATGAGTATTTTCAACGGACTAAGATTTCGCTTCTATTAATACTTCTTATGAAGTGCGGATTTATTAGTGTCTGAAAATAGTTTCTTCGTATAATTTAGCTAAACAAAAGGCTGTGATTGCCATAACCAAATCGCGTACCGCGACGTCTACAAAATGCCAACTGAAAAGTAAACTTAATGCAATAATCGTTAACCATGCAGAAACGATATAAGCTCCAACTGTAGTTTTCGTCAGTACGATAATTCCGGCAATGATTTCAATTATACCCACAATCATCATAAAAGTCGTAGGATAAATAGGAAGCATTTCGGCAATTCCGGTTGAAATGTACTGTGTCCAGGCTGTGAGTATATTGGTGAACTTATCCAATCCGGCAACAATGGGAACCAGTCCGAAGGTGTATTTAAGAATCGTTTTTACCAATGTAACATTTGAGTTCATAACTTTTAATTTTAGTTTCTATATTCTTTTGATGGTTTTTATTTAAAAAGGATACAATATTTTGTAACTTTTTATGACTATTTTCATCTAAACAATAAGAATCAATCAAAATGGAAGCAGTAAAAAATATTGATGCAAGTCATCACACATTAGAAGAACAGGAAATCATAATTCGCATTTTAAAAGGTGAAAAAGAACTTTACGAAATTCTTGTAAGGCGAAACAATCAAAAACTATATAGGGTGGTCAGAAGTTATTTGAAAGAGGATGCGGAAATAGAAGATGTTATGCAGGATAGTTATGTCAAAGCTTTTATCAAATTGAATCAATTCAAATTTGAATCTGCTTTTTCAACCTGGCTTATTCGAATCGGAATTAATGAAGCATTGGCGCGGTTGCGGGACAAAGGAAAAATTTATCATTTGTCAAAGCCTCTGTCAACTATGAATTATACCCTTTTAGAGGTTCCGGATTACAAACAATTAAATCCGCAAGACAAGATGATCAGAAAGGAAACAAAACAGCTTTTGGAAAATGCAATTGACAGTTTGGAACTAAAATACAGAACGGTTTACATCCTTAAAGAAATTGAGGAAATGAGTTTAAAAGAAATTGCTACAGCCTTGGATTTAACAGTGGCTAATGTGAAAGTGCGATTGCACCGCTCCAAAGAAATGCTAAAAGATAAACTCTTTGAAGCTGCCAATGACAAACAATTATTTGAATTCGGATTCAGTAACTGTGACCGAATTACAGAAAATGTGATGAAAAAAATTAAGGGAATAAAATAATTATGTTTTTGGTGTCATTTATTTCGGATTTAAATCCCTCCCCCCACAAATAAAAAGAGGTTTGTTGAAAATCAATAAACCTCTTTTGTCTTTTAAAATAGCAATGGGAATGGTTTCAATCAAAAACCGAAAGCAATTTATCCGATTCCTTTAAACCATTCTTGAAATTTCTCACCCAATACCGGTACCGGTTTCCAACTGCCATTAATAGCTCCTATTAATCCAAAAATCCATAAAATCACTAAGAATATAGACCCGAATATTGAGATAATCCATCCTAAAATCGGAATGACATTGATGACGCTTAAGGCCAATCCGGTAATGCCGATTCCAATAGCCTGACGAATGTGGAATGAAGCAAAGGTATTTTTCTTTTAATTGTTCATTACAAAAGCAATGATTAATCCAATTAAGGCAAATATGCAATGATTGCAATGGTTTTTCCTTCTGAGACGTCGTTAAGTGTGTTTTCTTTTGTTTCCATAAATAATATTTTTAATTTGGTTATTACTACTCGCACAAATTACATAATTTTTATGGTATAAACTTTAAAAGAATTTTTTTTAACCTCTCGGCTTCACTCGAAGGAACAAGATGTGCGCCCGTAGAAATATGCTAAAGAGTTTTGGATTTTGTTAAGCTGTGTAAAATCAAAATCCCTTACCTTTGATAGAAAGCAAATTATTATGACAAAATCAAAACGATTTAAATTTCCAAAAACCGTGCTTTTCGGTATCTCGGTTTTGTATATAGTTATCTTGTTTGTTACCTATTTTGTTTATTATCAAGAACCTACATTGGAGTGCGCAAAACGTTTGCTCGCTGCACAAATAGTAGCGTTTGGTGTGCAAATCCTTTTGAATTATGTCAATTATCATTCGAAAAATAAAATTGTTATTTTAGCCACACTTTTTATAAGCAGCATTGTTTTAGCAGGCGTGTTGTCCTCATTTTTTAATTTTAATTTGATGTGTAATTTATTTCCGATGCTTTGAAACCTTCATTAAAAAAACTTCTAGTCATCGGTCATACATTTCCGGAATCTTCCACAACAGCCGCCGGCAGCAGGATGATGCAACTAATTTCGATGTTCCAAAAACGGGAATGGAAAATTACTTTCGCAACTTCTGCAATGCAAACTCCCTATTCGGAAAATTTATCCTTACATGGAATAGCGATAGAACACACATACTTGAACGACGTTGTTTTTGATGATTTTATTAAAGATTTACAACCCGATGTTGTGATTTTTGACCGATTTATCACAGAAGAACAGTTTGGATGGCGCGTGGCAGAATATGTTCCCAATGCAATTCGTGTTTTGGATACTGAAGATTTACACTTTCTAAGAAAAGCACGAGAAGAAGCAGTTAAAAGTAATTTTGAAGTTCCACATTTATATACGGAATTGGCAAAACGTGAAATCGGTTCCATTTTACGTTCCGATTTAGCGCTGATAATATCCGAAACGGAAATGAAATTATTAACTGATACTTTTCAAGTTCCTAAGGATTTATTATGGTATTTACCTTTTTTGTTGGATGCTACAACCAATGAAAGTGCAACTTATGAAATGCGCCGGCATTTTATGACCATTGGAAATCTCAAACACGCTCCGAATGCAGATTCTGTTATGATTTTAAAAAAATTATGGCCGGAAATTCGTCGGAGACTTCCCGATACAGAATGTCATGTGTATGGAAATTATGCGTCAAATAAAATATTAAATTTGTCAAATCCGAGCGAAGGATTTTTAATTAAAGGATGGGCGCCAAATTTGAAGGAAGTGATGCAAAAATATCAGGTATTGTTAGCGCCGCTACGCTTTGGAGCCGGTTTAAAAGGAAAAATAATCGACGGATTTCAATTTGGATTGCCCGTCGTGACGACTTCCATCGGTGCAGAAGGAATTTCAGGAAATTTTGATTTTGGTGGAGTTATTGCCGCACTTGAAGATTTTTCCAAGGCTGCTGTGGAATTGTATTCCAACGAAATGATGTGGAACAATTGTCAAAATAAAGGCTATCAAATCTTAGAAAAAAGATTTCAGAAAAAGTTGTTTGAAAATGACTTCTTCAACAAAATAGAAGCGTTGTCCGTTACGCTCGAAAACCATAGAAACAAACATTTTATCGGACAGATTCTCCACTACAATTTATATCAACGCACGAAGTTTATGAGTAAATGGATTATGGAAAAGCATAAAAATCAATCTTGAAATTAGATACGAATGCGGCTTCTAAAGAGAATCGGTTTTACGTTTCTTATAGTGACAATAAGCATACTTCTTGTTGTGATTATAATTGATGCCGTGGTTTCCGGTGCTGCTTCGCATAAAACATTTGATGAAATTTCAGAGGTTCCACAACATCGTGTAGGATTGCTGTTGGGAACGAGCAAATTTTATAAAACGGGAGGGTTAAATTTATATTTTAAATATCGGATAGACGCTGCAGAAGCATTGTACAAATCCGGAAAAATTTCATATATTTTAGTGAGTGGAGACAATGGCACCATGGCGTATAACGAACCGGAAACGATAAAGAGAGAATTGCTAAAAAGAGGAATTCCCAAAGAAGCAATTGTTTTGGACTATGCAGGATTTAGAACTTTGGACTCAATCATTCGCGCGAAAGAAATTTTCGGATTGACGGAGTTTATTGTTATTTCGCAACCTTTTCATAACGAACGTGCCATTTATCTTGCCCAACACCACGGGTTGAAAGTAGTGGGATTTAATGCAAAAGATGTAGAAGGTTCGGGAGGGATTAAAATTAAATTTCGGGAATATTTTGCACGAACAAAAGCGTTTTTGGATATTCTCTTTAATGTAGAACCAAAATATTATGGAGAAAAAATTGAAATCCCACATCTGACAAAGCATAAACCTTGATATGTTGTAATTTTAAGTGCGGTGTAACGTCTAATTGTTGTCAGGTCAGAAATTATTATGAAATTCAAATTAAATACAGATTTTACTCCTAAAGGAGATCAACCAAAAGCTATTGAAGCACTTTCAAACGGAATTTTGGAAAACGATAAATACCAAACCCTTCTCGGAGTTACAGGCTCGGGAAAAACGTTTACCATTGCAAATGTGGTAGAAAAAGTTCAGCGGCCTACGTTGGTTTTAGCTCACAACAAAACCTTGGCAGCTCAGCTTTTTACGGAATTTAGAAATATTTTTCCTGAAAATGCCGTTGAATATTTTGTTTCATATTATGATTATTATCAGCCGGAAGCTTATATTCCTTCAAGCGGTTTGTATATTGAAAAAGACTTGTCAATCAATGAAGAAATTGAAAAATTGCGGTTAAGCACCACTTCATCCTTGTTGTCCGGAAGGAGGGATGTTCTTGTGGTTTCGTCAGTATCGTGTTTGTACGGAATCGGAAATCCAATTGAATTTAAAAAAAATGTAATAAGCCTTGAGCAAGGACAAATTATTACAAGAACAAAACTTTTGCATCGTTTGGTACAGAGTTTATATGCACGAACCGAAGCCGAGTTTAACCATGGAAATTTTAGAATAAAAGGAGACACTGTCGATATTTATCCCGGTTATGCAGATGACGCATTTCGAATTCATTTTTTTGGTGATGAGATTGAAGAAATAGAAATTTTTGATCCGGCTACCAATAACAGCAAAGGGAAATATGATAAGTTAAATATTTACCCGGCAAATATGTTTGTTACTTCTCCTGATGTGCTTCAGGGAGCCATTCGGGAAATTCAAGATGATTTGGTAAAACAAGTAGCTTATTTTAAAGACATTGGAAAACACTTGGAAGCCAAACGATTGGAAGAACGCACCAATTTTGATTTAGAAATGATACGCGAACTTGGGTATTGTAGTGGCATTGAGAATTATTCGCGTTATCTCGATCGTCGTCTCCCCGGAACGCGTCCTTTCTGTCTGTTGGATTATTTTCCGAAAGATTACTTGATGGTGGTTGATGAAAGTCATGTTACCATTCCGCAAGTGAGTGCGATGTACGGTGGCGACCGTTCCCGAAAAGAAAACTTGGTGGAGTACGGTTTTCGACTTCCGGCTGCCATGGACAACAGACCTTTAAAGTTTGAAGAGTTTGAAGCACTTCAAAATCAAGTTATTTATGTAAGTGCAACTCCTGCGGATTATGAATTGGAAAAAAGTGAAGGGGTTTATGTGGAGCAAATTATTCGTCCCACAGGCCTTTTGGATCCGGAAATTGAAGTGCGTCCGAGTCTGAACCAGATTGATGATTTGCTGGAGGAAATTCAATTGCGCACAGAAAAAGACGAGCGTGTTTTGGTCACTACACTCACTAAACGAATGGCTGAAGAACTCACTAAATATTTAACGCGCGTAGATGTGCGCTGTCGATATATTCACAGTGATGTGGATACGTTGGAACGTGTTGAAATTATGCAAGATTTAAGATTGGGATTGTTCGATGTTTTGGTAGGGGTGAACTTGTTGAGAGAAGGATTGGATCTTCCGGAAGTTTCTTTGGTGGCTATTTTGGATGCAGATAAAGAAGGTTTTTTAAGAAGTACACGTTCCTTGACTCAAACTGTCGGACGAGCTGCTCGGAACTTGAACGGGAAAGCGATTATGTATGCTGATAAAATAACGAGAAGTATGCAAGAAACAATTGATGCAACAAATTATCGACGAGAAAAACAATTGGCATACAATACCGCAAATAACATTACGCCTACTGCAATTAAAAAATCATTTGAAAATGCGCTGACGAAATCAAAACAACAAGCGTACACATTTGATACCGTTGATAATCTTGCTGCGGAAGAAGACATTGGTTATTTGACAAAACCTCAGATTGAGAAAAAGATAAGAGATACACGAAAAGCGATGGAAAAAGCGGCAAAAGACTTGGATTTTCTTACTGCTGCTAAATTAAGAGATAAAATTCACGCGTTTCAAAAACAGTTAGAACAAGTTTAAATTTTAGAATTGTATTTTAAAGTTTGTTAAAATTTATTTGAATCCTTTTGTAATAACGTATTTTTCTTGGATTCAGAAGCAAAGGTATAGGCGAAAATGAAGCGTTTAAGAATAGTGTTATTTTCAATTGTGTATTTAAATATCTTGATGAATCCGTTATTTTCTCAAAACATAAATTTAGAAAACAAAATAATTCCGGAGAGTATTAAGGAAGAGGTGCTTACGGCATTGGAATATTTCCCTGAATTATACGATACTGCAATTGAATTTAAATTTAAGGACCGGATTAAGAAATCCACCATGCAGGCTCAGCCAAAGGTTTCAAGTATTTTTAAATCTAATAAAAATAGAGAATACGTCATTTTTATCAGTCGAGAAATCCATATTGATAAAGAAGATTTTTCATTTTCCGACATTCCAAAGTTGGTTAAAATCGGTTGGTTTGGTCATGAATTGGGGCACATTATGGATTATCAGGATCGAACCAATTTCGGATTAATTATATTTGGTATTAAATATTTATTTTCTAAAAAAAGTGTTCGAGAAGCAGAACGTACCGCTGATACATATGCGATTATTCACGGAATGGGAGAATATATCATTCAAACCAAAAACTTTATTTTAGACAATGCCGATATTTCAGAAAAATACAAAGCGCGCATTCGTCGCCTGTATATTTCTCCTGAAGAAGTGATGGAAATTATCAACAAAAAATCCGAAAAAGAACAAGAAAAAGAACTTGAAGAAATAGAAGAAGAAATTGAAAAATAAAATTACTGATGTATGGATTTTACAAAATCTTCCCATTCATTAAACTTTTCTTCATTCATTACTTTTTCCATTTTCACCTGTCCGCCTTTTTTCTTCTGGTAACCGTTCCATTCGTGAAAAACACTTGGAGGTACCTTGGAAACTTTAATTCCTTTTAAGGCGTTTGTACGGGCAACTTCATAATTTCGATTAATTTTTTTCAGCACATCGTCAAGTGCATTTTCCAATTTTTTGGTGTCGATATCCGATTCCGTTCCCAAGTACCAATGGTGGTGATATTCATTGTTGATTTTAACGGCGGCAACAGTAAATTCCGGGATTTCAATGTCAAACATTTCTTCCAATTCCCGTAAAGCAATTTCCATTTTATTGACAGAAAGCTGCGAACCCACTACATTGAGAAAAAACTTGGTGCGACCGGTAATTTTTATTTCTGCTCGTGCTACATCTGTAAATTTTATGGTATCTCCTATTAAATAACGCCAAGCACCGGAAACAGTGCTGATAATTAAAACATAATCCACTTCAGGTTCTACTTCTTCCAAGGTCAAAGAAGGAGCGTCCTGAGACAACGAACCGTCATCGAGGATATATTCCGGTTTGAAAGGGACAAATTCGAAATAAATTCCGTTATCGGTTATTAATTTTAAAGAAGTGGTTTCGGGTCTGTATTGGATTGCCATAAATCCTTCGGAAGCGAGATAAGTATCAATAATGGTTATCGGTTTTGCCAACAACTTTTCAAAACTCTTTTCATAAGGTAAAAATGCGACGCCTCCGGTGGTATAGGCTTGTAAATTTGGCCAAATATCATGAATGGTTTCTGCACCGTGATATTCAATAATTTCTTTTAACATCAGTTCTGTCCAGGATGGAATTCCGCTGATTGCACCAATGTCCCAGTCTTTTGCATTTTTGGCGATTGATTTTATGCGCTGATCCCAATCTTCAATTAAAGCGATTTCCTCACCGGGTTTATAAAATCCTTTAAACCAAAATGGAATGCGACTCGCGCTGATGCCGCTGATTTCTCCTTCTAAAAAATTACCGTTTTGACTCAATTTTGTACTGCTGCCAAGCATCATTATCTCTCTTTCAAAAAAATCTGAAGGCATGTCAAAATTTGCCATGGCTGCAACTTGTTTAATCCCTGCATTTTGAATGGCATCGACCATTTCTTCTGTAACAGGAATTCTTTTGGATGTTTTTCCTGTTGTTCCACTACTTCGTGCCAAATATTTTGGAAGCCCCGGCCAGCTGATGTCTTCCAATCCTTTGTATATCTGACACCACCATTGGTTTTCCATTTGATGATAGTCAAAATAGGGAATTTCTGAAGCGAATTTTTTGCGAATATCGTCTGCTTCTAAAATTTTGGAAAATCCGTAATACTTCCCGAAGGCCGTGTTTTTTGCCTTCTCCAACAAATTTTTTAAAACCTCTTTTTGAGATTCTACTGGATTGACCTCTGAGCTGAGCGCATCATTTAAATCTATTGCAGTTTTTATAATCGCACCGAGTATTGCCATAGTAATTTTTTATTTATACCAAACTACATTTTTTCATTTAGAGAATAATTAGGTTTAATTGAAGTTTAACAATTTTTGAAATTAATTGCTGTTTTAGAATCTGGTAATCAGCAAGTTGTAAACTATATTTTTTACATTTTTATCTTGTAAGTATCTTTGAAGAAAATTGAGAGTATGACTTCGGACAAAGGTGTACGATTAAATAAAGCGATAAGCGATACAGGATTCTGCTCTCGTCGAGAAGCCGATGGATATATCGAAAAAGGGCGAGTAACAATTAATGGCGAAAAGGCAGTTTTGGGAGATCGGGTTTTTCCCGAAGATGAAATTCGAGTGGACGGAAAACTTTTAAAAGATAATGTGGATGACGTTTATATTATTTTGAATAAACCGGTTGGAATTACATGTACGACAGACAGACGATTCCCGGATAATGTCATTGATTTTGTAAAACATCCCAAGCGTATTTTTCCCGTGGGAAGATTGGACAAACCCAGTGAAGGATTGTTGTTGATGACCAATGACGGTAATATTGTCAATAAAATATTGCGTGCAGGAAATAAACACGAAAAAGAATACATCGTTCGTGTGGATCGCCCCATCACTTCCGATTTTATAAAACGTATGGGTGCCGGCGTTCCTATTTTAAATTCCGTAACCAAACGTTGTAAAGTGGAACAAATCAGCCGATTTGAGTTTCGCATCATTTTGGTACAAGGTCTTAACCGACAAATACGCAGAATGTGTGAATATTTGGGTTATGAAGTAGTTGAACTTAAGCGTATTCGATTGATGCATCTTACTTTGGATAATTTGCCGGTTGGCGAGTGGCGTGATTTGACTGAAAGTGAATTAAGAATTTTAAAGGA
>JAAYLC010000181.1 GCA_012522045.1 Bacteroidota bacterium | reverse complement strand
CGGAGACCGGGAATTATTATTACTCTGCCCGTTACTACTCGCCAAAGTACAATTTAATGCTTTCGGTTGACCAGATGTATGATTTATATCCCTCGTTTAGTCCTTATGCCTATACCTTGCAGAATCCCGTGCGGTTTGTGGATCCTACGGGAATGGTGGTTGAAAGTCCTGATCATGATTATGGATAAGATAAAAAAACAGGGGCTTTAAAAATGATAAAGAAAACAGATGATGAGTTTGATCGTATATATTCTGGTGAATTTTCTTCAGAAAATGAATTCAAAAAAGATGATTTATTATTAACATTGAATAAAGGCACATTGGTTGAAGAATTTGATCGTGATTTTTCCAAAGAAGGCTTGATTTTTGGAGATTTGTCAGAAGGTTTACAAGCAATGAAAGCGTTATCTTTTACTGCAGAAATAGAATTTAGTGCATGGGCATTTGAAGATGTCATGGAAAATGAAGGTCTTATAATAAACCCTTGGATAGGAAATACTCACTCAAAGTCTATAGATTATTTAAGTAGAACTGGACCGAGAGTTGGTAATTTTGGCTTATTAGGTAAAAAACTTTTTCATATTCATACTCACCCTTCGAATATGGGTGGATTTGGATATCCTTCTGATCCTGATAAGAACCATTTAAAACATAACCCAAATCTACCTCATTATATTTTATCACGTAATCATGGTATTACAAAATATAATCAAAACTCAGTATATACTGTAAAAGATTTAAACAAATACTTTTAAAATGCGAAGAATATTAATACTGTACTTAACTACATTATCTCTGGCATCTTGTGAAAGACCTACTCGTATTGAGAATGTGGCAATTAATTATATTAAGTATTTAAATAATGAGATAGAGCATAATGGTAATTATAATATCTTTATAACAGAGATCAAAAATAAAGATAAAACCATATATCGTCTTTCAGCATCTAATAACAACATAGAAAGAGATAATTTACCCTTTAAATATTTCAAGTATAAAGAAAAATATATTTTTATATTTAATTCATCTAAATACACGACTATAGCTTTAGAGAATGAATTAGAAAAAGAAGGTTTGTTTGAAGAGCATCATTTATTCTTTATTCTTGATAATTATCCAGAATGGATTCTAATTACTTGTGATAATGGAAAATATACATTGATAAAAAATAGTTGGTATAAGCCTATAGAAGAAATAAATGAAATTAATAATTTTCAATGTAATTGATGACTCTATACTTTTGGGTTGCGACGGCAACCACGACGCCAAACTTTACGCCGCCTACTGGTACCACCCCGACCATCTTGGTTCCTCTTCATACATTACCAATCTGGATGGCGAAATAAACCAACATATGGAGTATTTGCCCTTTGGGGAAACGCTGATTGAGGAACATTTGAACAGTTATAACAGCCCGTTTAAATTCAATGCCAAGGAGTTTGATGCCGAGACGGGGAATTATTATTACGGGGCGAGGTATTATGACCCGAAGTGGAGTGTTTGGTTATCTGTGGATCCATTGGCGGAGAAGTATGTATCATATAGTCCCTACTCCTTTGTTGCTAACAATCCAATTGGAAATCAGGAAGTTGATGGTAGATGGTGGTTCAGTAAAAATAAGAAAAATAATACCCTACATTATGGGGCTAATACTGTTAAGATATCAGGAGCTTCACAATACGCTTTTAAAATGTCCAGTGTTAGAGCAGTTCATAAAAAGCAAACGGGATGGGCGTCTTATATACCAATAATAGGTAATTGGCTTAATGGTTCGGCAATGGCTCAAAAAATGGAAGACCCGTCTATGAAATTAGATAAAGGAGATGTAGCTTCCGTTGCTTTAGGAGCATACTTTAAAGGAACAAGAAAACTGATAAAGGCTGCGGGGGCACTTAAAGGAGGTGCAGAAATTGCATTAAATATATCAGAAAGAACTGTAAAACTTATGGCACAAATTTCTTCTTCCCCTGAATTAAAAGAATCTTGGGTTGAGTTAGCAGTAATGGAACACTTTGCAGGTGAAACAAGTGCGGGAGGTAATGCAATCGGCACTTTGCGGGGTACAGGTGAAAAGGATTACACAACTATATTCAATTTTAATGAAGACTTTATTTCAGAATTACAAGGCGTTTATGGAAGCGAATTTGACAGTTTAAACAACACGTCAGGAATGAACAGGGATAGCTATATAGACAACAAGGTAGAAAACCATTTACAACAAATGTTTGAAAGTAAAAAATCTGAGATATTGAACGAAATAGATTAGCAAACATTATGGAAGAAGATAAGGAAGATAAGAAATTTGACTTCTTTGGTATTTGGAGAAGTGTTGAGTTTATAATAGCAGTAATCATAATAATATTAGCATTACTCTATGAGTTTGGAATTTTAGCACCCAGTTAATCTATTTATTGCTCTAGTAAAAATTTAGAGTGCTACTTCCACGATTCTTTTAAAAAGATAAACCTCCAAAATTTTAAATATCTTTCCATCGTGAAAGTTAAAAACGACAGAAAGTTGAATCAAAATCGCTCTCATTCGCAAAATCAAAGTTTGGAGTTCTTTCCCTTTGGCGAAACCCTTGTGGAGGAGCATTTAAACAGTTATAACAGCCCGTTTAAGTTTAACGCCAAGGAGCTGGATGCAGAAACGGGGAATTATTATTATGGGGCAAGGTATTATGACCCTAAGTGGAGTGTGTGGCTTTCTGTGGATGCAGAGTTTGCTCGTTTTCCATCATATTCCCCTTATAATTATACGATGCTGAACCCGATAAACCTTGTGGATCCGGATGGGAATGCGCCAATTAATCCTATAAAAAAACAAATTTTTAAAAAAAGTACAGGCAATACAGGAAGTTATAATCTTAGAAATTTTCGCTTTACTCCTGCTTCAAACCAGTCATGGAGTGGAAAAACTACAACTGGATATATAACCAAAGATCGTCAAAGTTCTTTTACAAAAACAATGAATAAGTTTCTTGATGTAAATATGCCCCAATATGTGAGATCAGCAAGTATTTCTACATCAGAAAATAAAGGTCAGTATTTTAATGATAAAGGAGAGCAAGTAGATAATATTTCCGATGCTAGTCAATTAATTATTTCTGAATATCGAAAAACAGAGACGATTAATTTATATGAAGGCGGGATATATGGAGACATCACAATAGAGGAGTCTGTAAACAGTATCGTTTTTGACATAATTGATGGAGGAAATTTATCCTTTAACAATAGTGAATTATCCTCCGTTACCAAGACAAAGAATGTTAAAAATATTTCTGATGAATTAGCAGACCTTACTGAAGTCTTTTCTGCACAGAACAAATCAAAATCGGATATCCAGATAAAACACACGGAAGCTAAATTACTTGAAGGTCATATGAAAGATAATGTTGATGCAGTAATTAGAGAGTCCAAAAAGGATAAATTTGCTTACTAAAAAATTATGAAAAATAAATTGAATTTTTTTGCACCTTTAGCTACATTATTTTATTGTGGGTTTCTTTCTTTGAGATTAATAATCACATTATTTTTCTTAGTATTTGATGATTATTACTCTAAAAAAAATTACAAGAATATAGAATTAATCGGAATAAAGGATTTTCAATTGTCATTCTATACGATGGTTATTCCTTTTATTCTAATTGTGGTGACGGCAATAATAATAGCACGAAAAATAAAGAAGAATTACTTAATTATTAT
>JAAYLC010000182.1 GCA_012522045.1 Bacteroidota bacterium | reverse complement strand
ATGTCAACTCATCCATTACCAAGATGTCAAACTTCTTACCCTCTGGAAATGCTTCTTTAATGTCGCTTAAATTATCCCTCCCCAGCACAATAAAATCGTTGTCCTGGAGCAGTTTTATCCGCTTCTTTTTTGGCGTATCACCCGTTACGATCGTCAACTTTTCCGCTAAATAATCCAACCCCCATTTTTCTGCTTCTTGCTTCCAGACGTTATTAGCAACAAATTTAGGTGCTACAATCAAAACAGATGTTGGTTTAACCTCATGCAAGTAATGGAGGATCGCGGAGGTCTTGCCGAGACCCATCCCCTGTGATATAATTACTTTATCATTTGTCTTACAGAACTCGACCGTTCGCTTTTGATAGTTATATAGCTTCATATCGTTTATTTAGTTTTTAATTATTACTATGGTAATACTATTTAGCAAAACTACTACCTATGTAACTACCAAATACAATTATTAATACCAACTCCCCCTTTGTCGTTGTCTCAATTAGTTGGCTCCACCATGCGGTCGCTTCTGCTCTTGCTCCTGCACTACACCCAACTAAAAGCGTCACCGCTAACAAAGCATATAAAAAACGCCTTGTTTTTATGTTTTTTAAGCTAAAAATTTTCATATGTACATTGTTTTTAAATTGATAAATTCGTTCATTTATTACGGCATATTTTCATATGCAAGTCGTTCCCCAATACTTAATCCGTTTATTTGTTTATTTACTATTCAACCTCATCTTTAACCTTAATAGCGTAGTCAACAATCTTTACCTCCTCGAAACTCTCTAAATCATAGGTGTAAAGCTCATATGCTTCAATGTCTGCACCACTCTTGTTTAGCTCCTTCATTTTCTTTGTTATCTCAACATCGCCCTGGCTTTTGATAAAAGCCATAGCCCTATCGTTTATTTTTTTCAGTGGTGTATCAAAGCAAATGTGATACCTCATCCTTTCACCCTTAAATTTAACACTAATGATACCTACCAAGAACTTTTTAGGTCCTCGCCCCTGAGCGTTTTCCTCTTTAAGTGTGCCTCTGCTGTCTATCTTTGCCATGATTAGTTGTTTTAAAATAGTGTTAAGTGCCTTTGATGGTTAATTAATCTCTGTTTGGCTTGCTCGTAATAATCCTTATCCAGTTCAATAGCCGTTAAATCAAACTTTAAATCGTAGCAGGCTATCCCGATTGATAGGCTGCCGAAGTGGGTATCTAAAATTGTGTCACCCTCTTTTGCATAGTTTTGAAGTATCCACTTATAAAGTTGTACGGGTTTTTGGGTAGGATGTATTCTTTCTACTTGGTGTTTCTTCTTAAATCCAGCCCATAAATATTCAAATTTATTACACTTTCTATCAAACGAACTCCAAGCTAATTCGCACATTGATAAATGTTCTTTTATATCCGCTTGTTTATCCCAAACTAACCAACCTTTACTTGGTTTCAAAAATTCTGTAAAGTAGTTCCCACCCCAAACAATCTGATTTTTAGAGACCCTAAACAGTTCATTAAAATATTGCTCGCTTGGTATTTCGCTATCATCAAATGTTTTATAATGTTTGCTTTTAGGGTTTTTCCATTTTACAGTTGGTCTATCTCCTGTTACATTTCTTTGTCCGTTTTCGCCTATCCCATATGGCGGGTCAACTATTGCTAAATCAAACTGCTTATCCTTAAATGTTTTCATCACCTCCATACAATCGGCGTTGTATAGCTTTATGTTTCCTAATATATCTGTCGGTTTCATTTTATTATTTTAAAATGGTAAATCTTGAGCCACCTCACTATCATCAGGCACTAATTCCATCGTGTTGGCTAATTCCAGCGCAATATCATAGCACATTGAAACTTTGTAGTAGCTTGCATTTGATGTCGTTCTGCAATCAGCAAACAACTTCTCCATTGCCGACTTAACAGAAGCCTTTTGCGCTCTGTTTGGTTCATTCTTGAATAACTTGTCCGCCACCTGCTTGGGTGTTATATATGTCGCTCCACCAATGCCAAAGATGGCTTCTTTTTGTAATATCATCTCATTTATTACTTCCTCCATATCTTTTGTTGCCAGTCCATCCACAAAATCAAATGAGTTGTACCACATCTGCCAATCATCTTCAGGCTCCGCGTTAACGCAAAACTGCAACCATATATCATAAATTTCCTCAAATGATGTGTGCCTAGGCTTTGTCTTCATCTCAATTGCATAAAACCTACGCTCTTCTTTATCCTGAATGAAATCCCCGATGTCATCGTTTGATGTGAAGATATAATTGCGCTTACACTCAATCGATTTGACACTCTGATATTTCCTGTTATATCTTGCACTTTTAGATGTTAGAGCCTGCTTAACAATATTATAAGATTTGCTCGCCTCCTTTGGTAAGCTCTCATCTATCATAACTGCATTATATAACGCTGCCAATGGTAAATCATGCGCTCCATACTGCAACTCGTGAGGCAAGCTACTCTCATACATGCCAGCGTTCTCAAACTTATCCCCATTTAATATTGCTACTAATGTGCGTGCAATGGTTGTTTTGCCTGTCTGCTTCTCTGTCCCCCAAAAATAAATTGCCTTATTCATTGAAGGATTATGATTTTTGTGCCTTGTCTGGCAGACAAAATACCTGATTGCATCGATGTCCTTGTCACTAAAGCCCCAAATAGATTTTATCTTTTCTGATGCCTCTTTGAATTTAGCTTTATCTTTTTTGATGTTAAATAATTTTTCTACCTGCCTGTCTAAATTGCGTTTACACGTAACTGTTTCCCACGTGTATTCTGAAATGTCCTCAACTTCTTTTGTTAGCTTATCAAACCTATCTAACCTTTGACAATGATAGAAGAAGTTGGCAAGTCGTGGGAATGTCTCAATCTTTTTCTTGTCCTGGAAAATTGGCTCGTTTACTGTTTTGATAGCAAGCTCTTTAAGTTTTCTTTTTAGCTCTTCCTGGCTACTCGCCTCCAGCACCTGTGCATATGAGCGCAACCCTCCAGCGTGTACCGCATCAATAATTGAAGGATCAGGTAATTGCTGCACTGTGTGTCCT
>JAAYLC010000165.1 GCA_012522045.1 Bacteroidota bacterium | reverse complement strand
TAATATAGGTCGGGAGGCAGGAAAATTGGTTTTTAAAGATTGGGAGTCCAAAGAAAATAAAATAGAATATTAATCTTTTTTATTTTTCAAAAACAGTCTATCCATCCAAAAGGTTTCTGTAACGTTGCAAAAGCGTGGGATGTGAATAATGCATAAAAACATACCACGGATGCGGTGTGAGATTACTCAGGCTGTTTTTGTTTAACTTTTTTAATCCCGAAATTAAAGCCGAAGCGCTGTGCGTATCTTTAGCATAATTATCTGCCTGATACTCAAATTTTCTACTTATGTAATTCATAATGAGTCCGGTAATTTCTGAAATGGGACTATACAAGATTCCAAAAGCAATTAATCCGACATGAAAAGACGGAGTAGCCACATGAAGTGCTTCGGAAAGTAACGGATTTCCAATAAATAATGACAACAACCAGAAGGTAAATCCGGTGATTACTATGGAAATGAAAAGATTGATAATGATGTGGTTGCGTTTGTAATGCCCTACTTCGTGAGCTAAAACCGCTACGAGTTCATCCGTTTCCAAATCGTGAATTAAGGTGTCGTAAAGCGTGACTCTTTTTTCGCTGCCGAAACCCGAGAAATACGCATTTGCCTTGGTGCTTCGTTTGCTGCCGTCAATAACAAAAATTTTGTCTAAGGTAAATCCGACTTTTGTTGCATAATCCTCAATTTCTGAACGTAAATCACCTTTTTCCAAAGGTGTTTGTTTATTAAATAAAGGAACGATTAAGCGCGCGTAGAAAAAATTCAGAAAAACTGAAAATAAAGTGACGACACCCCAAGCATAAAGCCAGAACTTGTCATTTGTTTGTTGATAAAACCAAATAATTGCAGCGAGAATCACACCTCCCAGAAGTGCCGTAACCGCCCATCCTTTTAACTTGTCTGTAATAAAAGTCTTTACAGATGTTTTATTGAAACCGTATTTTTCTTCAATGACAAAGGTACTGTAATAACTAAATGGAGTCATTAAAATATCGCTTCCAAATAAAATGATACCGAAAAAAACAAGTCCGATTAAAATTTCATTGTCACTGATGGAACGTGCAATAGAATCGACGAAAGCAAACCCGTCAAAAAAGAAAAAAGCCAACGTGATGAGAAGTGAAACTGTGGAGGTTAACACTCCAAATTTGTACCGTTCTTTGTTGAACCGCTGTGATTTTTTGTATTCTTCAGGCTCATAAACATCGTTGAGTTCTTCTGGAATCGGATCGGAATATCGTTTGGCATTTAAATAATCCAGCCCCTGATCTATTAGAAAACTCAAGACGAGAATACCTATTAATAAGTAAAATAAAATTTCGGGTGTCACAGTCAATTTTTATAAAAAGTTACGTTGTCTTTTGGCTTCAAAAATAAGAATCCCTGCCGCAACTGAAACATTCATGCTGTCAATTTCACCTTGCATCGGAATGAGGATGTTTTTCGTGCTCTCGGCAAGCCAATTTTCCGATAATCCTGTAGCTTCTGTTCCCACTACAATTGCTGTCGATTGTGTATAATCCGCAAGGTGATAGGAAACCGACCCTTGCAAGGCTGCACAATAAATTGAAATGTTGTTTCTTTTTAGAAATGAAATGATTTCATCGGTGGTTCCGGATGCAATGGCATTGGTAAAGACACATCCGAGACTGCTTCTGATGATGTTCGGGTTATACATATCCGTTTTTGGATTTGCAATGATGACAGCATCCAATTTCGCCGCATCCGCAGTTCGCAACAAAGCGCCGATATTCCCCGGTTTTTCGGGAGCTTCAGCTACGAGAATCAAAGGATTTTTTTTCGAAAACTGAATGTCATCCAAGTGCAAAGATTTTGTTTTTGCAATACCGATAATTCCTTCCGTGGAACTGCGGTAGGCTATTTTTTTATACAAATCGGAAGAAAGCGCAATGCATTCAGGTTTGGGATAAACTTTTTTTACAAACTTTGAGAATGTCGTTTCAGGAAAAATTTTCGGGCAAAACAGAATCGTTTGAAATTGATAACCGCCTTTAAATGCCATAGAAATCTCCCGTTTTCCTTCGACGACAAAAAGTCCCTGCTTTCTACGTTCTCTTGATTTGGAATCCAATAACTGTATGTTTTTGATTATCGGATTTTGGGAACTTGTAATGGTTTTATACATTCCGCAGTTTCATTATTGGAGAACTTTTAAATAAAAGAAATAAAATTTATTTAAACATATCCATTCCGGGAATATTCGGCATTCCTTCTTTTGCAACTGCAGCCAACTCTGCTTCGTGAATTTCTGTCGCTTTTTTGATGGCTCTGTTCAAGGTAATAATCAGATAATCTTCCAATTGTTCCTTGTCTGACAGTAATTTTTCATCAATAGCAATTGATTTAATTTCCCGATTGGCAGTAAGTGTAACCGCAATCGAATGGTCATTGTTTTTTTCTTCGATGGTAACTGTATCCAAGCGTTTTTTGGTGGCTTCAACTTTTTCTTGGGTTTCTTTAAGTTTCCCCATCATACCCATTAAATCTCCAAACATAATTTATGAATTTAGTGTGACAAATTTACTACTTTGGCTGTTCTTAAAAAATCCTTCTTCCATGAAAAAAGTTTTTCTTTCTTGTAGTCTCGCTATTTTTGCAGTTGCATTAACGGCACAAAATATAAATGAACATAAAACTATGAATAGTACCCCTCCCAAGGCAAAGAAAATAGCCAAGGAATTAAGAGCACACAACGATATTCGAATAGATGAATATTACTGGATGAATGAACGTGAAAATCCGGAAGTTATTGATTATCTGAAAGCAGAAAATTTATATTATGAACAAATGACTGCACATACCGATGCATTGAAGGAAAAACTTTTTCAAGAAATGAAAAGCAGAATTAAAGAAGATGATGAGTCGGTACCCTATAAATTAAACGGATATTATTACATCACACGTTATAAAGAGGGGCAGGATTATCCTATATATACCAGAAGAAAAAGTACTTTAGATGCTCCGGAAGAAATACTTTTTGACGTAAACGAAATGGCAAAAGGATATGCCTATTACAATCTTGCCGGAATTAATGTATCTCCGAATAACAAATTAGTGGCATATGGTGTCGATACGTTAAGCAGAAGAAAATACGATATATACATAAAGAATCTGGAAACAGGAGAAATTTATCCTGAAGTTATAAGAAACACTACAGGAGGAAGTACTTGGGGGAATGATAACAAAACGCTTTTTTATACAAGAAAAGATGAACAAACGTTGCGGGCCAATCAAATTTTCAGACATAGTTTGGGGAAAAATCCTCAAACTGATCAACTGATTTATACGGAAGAAGATGAAATGTTCGGAACGTACGTTTATAAAACAAAGTCCAAAAAATATATCGTTATTGGGTCTTACAGCACACTTTCTTCAGAGTTCAGAATACTTTCGGCTGACAATCCCACAGGAACTTTTAAGGTGTTTCAACCGCGCATACGAGGAATGGAATACAACATAGCGCATTACGGCGACCATTGGTATATCTTAACCAACAAAGACGATGCTTTTAATTTTAAAATCATGATTACGCCCGAAGGAAAGACCACTGTTGAAAATTGGAAAGACATGATTCCGCATCGAAAAGAGGTGCTTGTGGAAGATTTTGAAATTTTCAAAGATTTTTTAGTGATTAGTGAAAGAACAAACGGATTGACGCAGATTCGTATCAAAAAATGGAACGATGCCACGGATTATTATTTGCCATTTGATAATGAAACTTATACAGCCTATGTAAGTCGAAATCCGGAATTTGACACAAAAATTCTTCGATACGGATATAATTCACTCAATACGCCTGCTTCCGTAATTGATTTTAATATGGAAACAAAAGAAAAAACCATTGTAAAAGAAGTGGAAGTTTTGGGCGGAAAGTTTGACAAGAACAATTATACAACCGAAAGATTGTGGGCTACGGCAGAAGATGGAATGAAAATTCCCATATCAGTAGTTTATCGAAAAGGAATTAAAAAAGACGGCACCAATCCGTTGCTTTTATATGGCTATGGATCTTATGGTTCAACGATTGATCCTTATTTTTCATCCGTGCGATTGAGTTTGCTGGATCGCGGATTTATTTTTGCAATTGCGCATGTTCGAGGAGGAGAATATATGGGAAGACAATGGTATGAAAACGGAAAGTTGCTTTTCAAAAAAAATACATTTACAGATTTTATCGCCGTTTCTGAATATTTGATTAATCAAAACTATACTTCCCCAAAACATTTATATGCATCCGGAGGATCCGCAGGCGGACTTTTGATGGGAGCAATCATGAATATGGCGCCGCATTTATACAACGGAATCATTGCTTCGGTTCCTTTTGTAGATGTGTTGACCACCATGCTCGATGAAAGCATTCCTTTAACAACCGGCGAATATGACGAATGGGGAAATCCCAATGAAATTGAATATTACAATTACATTAAATCTTATTCTCCTTACGATAATGTAGAAGCAAAAGCGTATCCCAATATTTTAGTCACCACAGGATTTCACGATAGTCAGGTTCAATATTGGGAACCTGCAAAATGGGTTGCCAAACTGCGGGATAAAAAAACAGACAACAATATCCTGCTTTTTGAAACAAACATGGATGTCGGTCACAGTGGTGCATCGGGAAGATTTGAAGCTTTAAAAGAAGTGGCAAAAGAATATGCTTTTTTGTTAGATTTAGAGAAGATAAAAGAGTAATAAATTATTATTCCGTATCTTTGCCTCATCTTAAATCATTTTCGCCCCACCGCGATTTCGGTTTTCAAAATAAGTATTCTAATTGAAGTACATTTTATGAAAAATGAAATTAAAGCTCATGAGAGTATTTTAGATTTAATAGGAAATACTCCACTGATAAAACTTTCCAAAATGACTGAGCACTTGAAAGGAAATTTCTATGCAAAAGTCGAGGCGTTTAACCCCGGTCATTCAACCAAAGACAGAATAGCGCTTTACATCATCAATGAAGCGGAAAAAAGAGGAATACTAAAGCCCGGAAGTACCATTATAGAAACCACAAGCGGGAATACCGGTTTTAGTCTTGCTATGGTTTGTATTGTTCGCGGGTACAAATGCATTCTTGCGGTTAGTTCCAAATCCTCTGCCGATAAAATTGATATGTTGAAAGCAATGGGAGCGGAAGTTTATGTGTGTCCGGCTCATGTTCCTGCAGACGACCCAAATTCTTATTACGAAGTCGCCAAAAGACTACACCGGGAAACTCCGGGTTCTGTTTATATCAATCAGTACTTCAATGCGCTAAACATAGATGCTCATTATCACACCACAGGTCCTGAGATTTGGGAACAAACTCAAGGGAAAATAACACATTTGATAGCTTGCAGCGGTACGGGAGGAACAATTTCCGGAACGGCTCGCTACTTAAAAGAGAAAAATCCCAATATCAGAATCTTGGGAATCGATGCTTACGGATCGGTACTTCAAAAATATCACGAAACCCGAGAATTCGATAAAAATGAAATCTATCCCTATCGCATAGAAGGATTAGGGAAAAATTTGATTCCAACCGCAACAGATTTTGATGTAATCGACAAGTTTACCAAAGTTACCGATGAAGACAGTGCCCATACAGCGCGTGAAATTGCACGAACTGAAGGACTTTTTGTCGGTTATACCAGTGGCGCAGTGATGCAAGGAATCAAACAACTTTCCGAAGAAGGAGAATTTGCCGAAGACAGTAACACCGTGGCGATATTTCCCGATCATGGTTCAAGATATATGAGTAAAGTTTACAGTGATGCGTGGATGGAAGCACAAGGATTTATGGAAACTGACGAAGCGCACCTCATCGAGAAAGTACAATATGTGAAATAACACATTGACATTAATTAACAATCATGCAAAGCCAAATGTCTGAATGACGTTTGGTTTTTCTGTTTATGATATTCAAATGAGAAAATCTTTGAAGCTGACTTCGGATTCCAATTTAGAGAAAACCGTATACCCAATTTTATTTGCCATTGCTTCCGGTCACTTTATAAATGACTTGCTTCAAATAGTGATTCCTTCTGTATATCCGCTGTTAAAAGACACGTATCAATTGTCTTTTACGCAAATCGGTTTTATAACTTTGGTTTATCAGCTAACGGCATCCCTCTTGCAACCGATTGTCGGCAATTATACGGATAAAAATCCACAGCCGTATTCGTTGACCATCGGAATGATTTTTACGCTGTTGGGATTGAGTTTGTTGGCATTTGCAAACTCGTACGCATTCATTTTGTTTGCTGTGGCGTTGGTCGGAATCGGTTCGTCTATTTTTCATCCCGAAGCTTCCAAGGTAGCCTACCTCGCTGCCGGAAAGCGAAGAGGCTTGGCACAATCTATTTTTCAAGTAGGAGGAAATTCAGGGACAGCCCTAGGACCACTTTTAGTAATAGCAATTGTAATGCCGCGGGGACAACTATACATATTGTGGTTTTTGCTGCTTGCGGTTGTGGGAATAGTCTTGTTGGGAAACGTCGCAAAGTGGTACAAATTCAGGCTGAATCTTCAGAAAAGAAGGGAGAAACAACTTTCTGAAAGCCTTGTTAACATCAGTAAAAAACAAGTGAAAGTGTCAATTTTTATCCTGCTTGTTCTAATTTTTTCCAAATACATCTATATGACAAGCATCTCTAGTTATTTTACTTTTTATCTGATGGAAAAGTTTCAAGTAACGGTCAGAGAATCTCAATTTTACTTGTTTTTGTTTTTCGGAGCTGTAGCCGCAGGAACATTGTTAGGCGGGCCTTTGGGAGATAAATTTGGACGAAAGTATGTAATCTGGTTTTCCATTCTCGGGTCGGCACCCTTTGCACTTCTGTTGCCTTACGTAGATTTATTTTGGACCGGCGTATTGATTTTTTTGGTCGGCTTTATTTTATCGTCGGCTTTTTCGGCCATTCTCGTGTATGCGCAGGAATTACTTCCCGGAAAAATAGGAATGATTTCCGGATTTTTTTTCGGATTTGCATGCGGAATAGCAGGACTGGGTTCGGCAATCCTTGGAGTTATGGCAGATGCTACCGGAATTGAATGGGTTTATAGACTTTGTTCGTTTTTGCCATTGATGGGAATTATCGCTTGGTTTTTACCCAACTTAAATAAAACAATCCTAAGAAAGAAATAATCAATTGAAATGCGTAATATAGAATTATCGTAATAGAATAGTAATGCGCAAAAACTAAAATAATCCGTATTATTTTGTTAATTTTGCGCAACTTAAAACCTATATTCAAAACTAAATGAAAGATTTATTTGATAAAATTTACAAGGATAAAGGTCCGCTTGGAAAATGGGCGGATCATGCTGAGGGATATTTTATATTTCCAAAATTAGAAGGAGAAGTGTCCAATCGGATGAAGTTCAAAGGGAGAGAGGTTATTACATGGAGTATTAATGATTACTTGGGATTGGCAAACCATCCGGAAGTGCGAAAAGTAGATGCAGAAGCTGGAAAGAAATGGGGTTCGGCATATCCGATGGGTGCAAGAATGATGAGTGGTCATACCGATTTACACGAACAATTACAACGCGAATTGGCAGCTTTTGTAAATAAAGAAGCAGCGTATCTATTGAATTTCGGATATCAAGGAATGGTATCAACCATTGACGCATTGGTCTCAAAAGATGATGTAATTGTTTATGATGTGGATGCACACGCTTGTATCATTGACGGTGTGCGTCTTCACTTGGGACAACGGTTTACGTATCGTCACAACGATATGGAAAGCATTGAGAAAAATTTACAGCGCGCTACCAAAGTTGCAGAAAAAACCGGAGGGGGAATCCTTTTGATTTCTGAAGGTGTTTTTGGAATGAGAGGCGAACAAGGTAAACTGAAAGAAATTATCGCGTTAAAGAAAAAATACAAATTCAGGTTTTTTGTAGATGATGCACATGGTTTTGGGACGCTCGGAAAAACAGGAGCCGGAACCGGTGAAGAGCAAGGAGTACAAGACGGAATTGATGTTTATTTCGCAACTTTTGCAAAAGCAATGGCAAGTACCGGTGCATTTATTGCTGCAGATGAAATCATAATTAATTATCTGAAGTATAACCTGCGTTCGCAAATGTTTGCCAAATCATTGCAAATGCAATTGGTGGAAGGAGCACTGAAGCGTTTGGATATGATTCGAACCATGCCCGAACTGAAAGAAAAGCTTTGGGAAAATACAAATGCGTTGCAAAATGGGTTGAGAACACGCGGATTTGATTTGGGAACAACACAAACCTGTGTGACTCCGGTTTATTTAAAAGGAAGCATTCCGGAAGCTATGGCATTGGTAAAAGATTTAAGAGAAAATCACGGCGTCTTCTGTTCAATCGTGGTATATCCGGTAATTCCAAAAGGACTTATCCTGCTGCGATTGATTCCAACTGCATCACATACGATGCAAGATATTGAAGAAACATTAAATGCGTTTTCGGCAATTCGAGAAAGACTTGAATCAGGAGATTATAAGAAACTCTCTGCGGCAGTTGCAAAAGCCATGCAAGAACAAGAATAAAACAGTAAATGCATTTTTAAAGCAAAAGTCCGACTGGAAAAACCAAGTCGGACTTTTTTGTATGAGATTCTTAATTAAAAATTATTTAAGAGCTTTTCGAACCATAGGAATAACCTTGTCTCCATATAATTCAATGGATTTCATCATATCTTTATGCGAAGGACCGCCCACATCGATATGAGCTACAAATCGAGTGAGTCCGAAATATTCAATAATCGCTATCATTTTTTCGGCAACTTCATTTGCATTTCCCATAAATAAAGCTCCCTCAGGTGACATTCCGCCTTCAAACTGCATTTTTGTATAACTGCTCCATCCGCGCTCACGACCAATTCTGTCCATTTGTGCTGCATAATAAGGGAAATAAGTATCCAGTAATTCTTGTTTGGAATCTCCCACAAACGCATGGGAATGTACTGCAATTTGCATATTTTCAGGATTGTGTCCGTATGAAGCGTATTGATTTTTATACAAATCTATCAAAGGACGAAATTGTTTCGGACGTCCGCCAATAATGGCAAAAATTATGGGAACTCCCAGGCGTGCGGCACGAATAACCGATTCGGGAGTACCACCCACCGCAATCCATAACGGAAGTTTTCGTTCCGGTCTTGGATAAATGGTTTGATCCACAATAGGAGCCCGATGTTTTCCGCTCCAATTGATTACTTCATTTTCATTTAAATGAATCAAAAGTTCTAATTTTTCCTCAAAAAGGGAAGCATAATCTTTTAAGTCGTATCCAAACAAGGGAAACGATTCGATAAAACTCCCTCTTCCGGCGGTAATCTCGGCACGGTTTCCGGAAAGCAAATCCAAAGTGGCATAATCTTGATAAACTTTCACCGGATCAGCAGAACTAAGAACCGTAACTCCACTTCCGAGAAGGATATTTTTTGTAACTCCGGCAAGGGTTGCCAAAACAATTTCAGTTGAAGAAACAGCATAATCGGGTCGGTGGTGTTCGCCTAAGGAAAGCACATCAATTCCCAATTCATCTGCCAATTTTACTTGTTCGACAATCTCGTTTAATCGCGCTTTGGGAGATTGATATTTTTTTGTCGTAAAATCATAGGTTAAATCTCCGAATAATCCAATTCCAAATTCCATAAGATAATTTTTAAGTAAAAATAAAACCTAAACGACACATGTGCATTGATTTATGATAATTTTTACAGCCTCATCTTTTCAAAGTCATAATTTACAATCAACGCTACAACATAACTGTAACTTCGGATGCCCTGTGACTGATTGCTCGCTTTTAAGAAGTTGTCCCACAAAGTGATAAAAACAATTTCAAACGGGTTTTCATACTGTTCCCAAAAAGCATTCATTTCACGATAACTTTCGAGAATTCCCGGAGCTACTTCCGAACGTAAAGCTTCAAATTGTTCCCGATCGTTTCTCGCAACGTCAACCAGTAAATATTGCAATGCAAAAATGCTTCCTGCATATTGAATGTAAGGATCATCATTGTAAAGTGTAGCTAAAGTGGCAATGAAATTGGCTTCGTTTTCTGCTGCAAAACCAATTTGATGTGCTTCCTCGTGACAAGCAACAACGGGAAATTTATAAGTGGTAATCAAACTGTTTACGTGCGCTTCTCCCGTTAAAGGATTCAAATAACCGCTATATCCCATATACGTTAAAAACAATGAATATAAGCTGTTTTTGATGCTTTTTGGCGCATAGCTTAAATGCGAAAACTCCTGCTGAAGCCGTTGGTATCCGTTTGCAGTTTTTTGGTAGAATTCTTTTTGAGTATAAGGAACAGGAACCACCAAACTGTCATAATTAACAAGCGATTGATGTAACTGATTGCTTTTTTGAATGAAATAATGGGTTGATTGAATTAATTCTTCTTGGGTATATTCATTTTTGATTTGCAAAAATTCGTGCAACGGTTTCCGATAATAATTCAATCCCCAAAAAAGGTGAAAAATAAAATAGATAACTGAAAATGTAGCGACGATTTCCAAAATCATCCAATGAAATTCTTTGCGCCAACGCCTGAAATTTATATAAATCCATCGAAGCGCAAAAATTCCAATCGCGGTGTAAACTAAATCGCCTACCGAAAAAGGAATCCAACCCAAAAGAAATCGTAACGATTTTGAAATTACGATATAAATTCCCTGACTGTAATATTTTTCGACCACTTCGGGATAGTGTTTTAAAATTTGCAATCCCAAAATTTGAAAGAGTAAAAAGACCGATAAAATTACAGTTATTCTTTTTCGCATATTCAAATGTACAAAGCTTTCGGTTTCAGGAGGTGCTTTATCTCCATTTCAATTCTTCTGATGGTTCGTGTTTTTTTAAAATCTTGTAAATCGATTTTAAGTGTATTCAGGTACTTTTCCAACAACGCCCTTATAAAACAATTTCAGTAATCTCATATTTTTTTCAATGTTCTCGATCGGATAAAATGGTCTCCCGATTCGTACGACCTTGCGTTTGTAATCAAAAGCAACCGGAATGATCGGAACTTTGGCGAGCAAAGCGATATAATAAAATCCCGTTTTCCATTGTTCAACTTTTTGTCTCGTTCCTTCCGGAGCAATGGCAAGACGAAATTCTTCTTTGCTTTTAAAAATATTTGCAATGGCTTCGACTTTATTTTCGCTGACTTCACGATTTAAGGGCGTGCCGCCCATCCAACGAAAATACCAGCCAAACGGCGGGCGAAACAGTTCTTTTTTGGCAATGTAATGAATGTCGACATCGACTAATTTTCTCGCTAATGCGCCAATATAAAAATCATGCCAACTGGTATGCGGAACAACGATGACAACGGATTTTTTTATCGAAGCATCAAAATGACCTTCAATTTTCCAACCTAGGATTCGATAAAATATCAAGTGCGCTACCCATCGGAACATGAAAAAGTTATTTTTTAAAGTTGCTTTTTATTTTGTTTGGATACTTCAATCAATTGTTTTGCTTTTTCCAAATCATCGGGGGTATCAATCCCGATACTCTCCACATCGGTAAGAACCATTTTGATGGTTTTTCCATATTCCAAATAGCGTAAACATTCAATTTTTTCTGCAGCTTCCAACGGGCGCATCGGCAAATAATAAAAATCCAATAAGGCTGCTTTCCGAAAAGCATACACCCCTTTGTGTTTATAATATTCAATTTGAATGTTTTTTTCTCTCGGATACGGAATCGGTGAACGCGAAAAATACAGCGCGAAATTATCCCGGTCGGTAATGACTTTTACAGTATTCGGATTGTTAATTTCTTCAGGGTCACTAATTTTGGTCATCACAGAAGCCAAATCAATTCGGTTTGCATCAACATCGTCAAAAACTGCAATCAATTTTCTTAGACTTTCTTTATCGATAAAAGGTTCATCGCCTTGGACATTGACCACGATATCGACATCCATGGTTTCTACGGCTTCTGCAATGCGATCGCTTCCGCATTCGTGTTCTTTTATGCTTTTTATGCCTTTTCCGCCAATGTTTTCAATGGCGCGTAAAATGATATCACTGTCGGTTACAACATACACTTCATCAAAAAGGCGGGTAGCTAAAGTAGCTTCATAAGTATGAACGATGACCGGTTTTCCGTTGAGTTCCTGCATTAATTTTCCCGGAAATCGGGAGGCCTGATAACGCGCCGGAATCATTGCTATTATTTTCATAACGGATCGTTTTTCTAGGGTTTAATATTCAAAAAAATCATCTTTAAATCCAATCAAATACAATTTGTTTTGTGCACGCGTAACCGCTGTATAAAGCCATCTCAAATAATCTTCATTAATCCCTTCGGGCAAGAAAGGTTGTTCGACAAAGACCGTGTCCCATTGACCTCCCTGAGACTTGTGACAGGTGATGGCATAGCTGAATTTCACTTGAAGTGCATTAAAATACGTGTTGTTTTTTACGCTTAAAAATCGTTTGTAATTGGATTTCAAATGAGCGAAATCTTTCATGACTTCTTGATACAATCGATTGGAATCTTCATAACTCAATGAGGCACTTTCGGAAGTTAAGGTGTCCAACAGCAATACGGTTTCAAAAGGTTTCATCGTTGGATAATCTACCATTCTGACCAAAACTTCTGCAAATTTAAAACCGTATAATTCTTTAAACGCAAAAATTTCCAACACTTCAATGATATCCCCGTTGGCAATGAACCCGGCTTCGCTGTTGTCTTTAATCCAGAAATAATTGTTCTTGACGACCATCAGATAATCTCCTGCGGAAAGTTCGGCTTCTTGGAACAAAATCCGTTCACGTATGTTTTTGTTGTATAAATTGGCACGTTTGTTTGAACGCACAATGATTACCGAGCCTTCATTTCCCAATGTGGAATAGCTGTCGCTGATGGCATCTAAAATTTCGTGTCCGTCTGACGGACGAATGACGTCGGGAAAGCTAATTCCGGAAAACTTAAATCCTTCAATGTAATTGTTTTCCAAAGCTTCACGAATTTGAGTTGCATTAAAAAGGATGCCACTGTTTTCTTCTTGTCGCACAACTTCATTCAATTCGATGGATTCTACCTCTGTTTGATAACGCAATTGCAATAAATCCGCATCGAGCGCAGGACTTAATAAAAGTCCGACCGGCGGAAGCTGTGCCGTATCACCGATAAATAAAATTTTACAATTGTGTCCGGAATAGACATAATTCATTAAATCGTCCAAGAGCGATTCGGTGTTGGTGGATTTCCCGTTTTGATTGCTATCCGGAATCATTGAGGCTTCATCGACAATAAAAAGGGTGTTTCTGTACTTGTTTTCTTTAAGTTTAAAAGCAATGCCGCCTTTGATACTTTTCGGGAAATAAATTTGCTTGTGAATTGTAAATGCCTGTTTTTTGGAGTAATTGCTAATCACTTTGGCGGCACGTCCGGTGGGCGCCAAGAGCACCGATTTTAAACCGATTTTGGATAAATTTTTAACGATGGTACCCACAATGGTTGTTTTTCCGGTACCGGCATACCCTTTGAGAATAAATAATTTTCTCGGGTTTTTGGAAACTAAAAATTGGGAAAGTAATTGAAGTGCAACTTCTTGTTGAGAAGTGGTTTCGTGAGGAAAATCAGCTTTTAAAGAACCGTAAAATTCCGTTGGATTTTTCATTGAAATGGAGCATTTTTATCTAAGGTACAGTTTTTGTAAAGCAAGAATTTAAAATCTTAAATAAAATAATTGCTACTTAGATAATCATTGGTAAATATATAGCGGGTTTTTTTAGACAAGAAACTTTTATCAATAAAAAAAAATTGTAGATTTGCCTATCCCATATTTCTAAAAAGTAAACATACAAAATAAATGAAAATAGTTGTTCAAATTGTTCTTTGGGTTCTTATAGTCTTCCTAGGGTGGAAATTATACGATTCTATTAATGGTCCTATAAAATTTAATGAAATTAAAGAAGCTCGCTATGCAAAAGTGATCAAAAACTTAAAGGACATTCAACAATCTCAACTTGCTTATAAAGAGATTACCGGCGAATTCACCGGCAGTTTTGATAGTTTGATTGCGTTTTTGGATACTGCAAAATTTGCAATTACACAACGTAGAGATACAGTATATGCTGATGTTGAGCGAAACAAAGCGTATGGCGTTAAGGAAGGTTACTATATTGAAGGAGTGCTTATCGATACGCTTGGTTTTGTTCCTGTCAGAGATTCATTGTTCCACGGTAGTGATCGTTATCGTACAATGATGAACATCCCTATTGAGGGTGTAAATTCTACCATAGAACTTCAAGCAGGTCATATTGAGAGAAATGATATTATGTATGCAGTCTTTGAAGCCCGCGTTCCTAAAGAGGTAATTCTTCATGATCAAAATCCGGATTTGGTAGTTCAAGAAAAAGCAGTCCAATCGGTAGATGCCGTAAACGGACCGTATATCCAGGTGGGCTCGATGAATGAGATTAATACCTCCGGTAATTGGCCTAAATTTTATGAGACAACTCGAGACTAATTTACATACTAATAAGCATCAAAGTTTGTCCGTTCAAATTTCTTTGAACGGGCTTTCTTTTTTAATTACAGATGAAAATCAAAACCAAATACGATTTGAAAATGAAGAATGGTTCTATGCAACCACACCATTTGAATTGCATTCAGAACTTGAGAAACTCTTGAGGAAGCTTCCGCAAAATTCAGTGTTTAAAGAAGTATCTGTAATTTATGAAACTCCGGTTTATACCGTGGTGCCTGAACTGTTTTTTGATGAAAGAAAAGCCAGTGAATACTTAAAATTTAATTCCAAAATTCTAGTTAACGATTATATTTCTCACGACCGGCTTGATTTTTTAAATCTCGTAGTGGTATATGTACCGTTGATGAACCTCAACAACGCTCTGTTTGAAAAACTTGGAAGCTTTGAATATTTTCATCTCGCAACTGTGTTACTCGATGCCTTCTTCAAAATCCACGACAAAGCAGAAACACGTGTGTTTGTACACGTGCGCGAATCTTCATTTGATTGTGTGGTTTATAAAGAAGACCGCTTGGAATTGTGTAATTCGTATCCCTATGCTTCGCCTGAAGATTTTTTGTATTACCTGCTGTTTATGATGGAACAACTACAACTGAATCCCGATAAAATTCCGATTTCACTCTGTGGAAAAATTCAGGAAAACAATGCCATCCACGAATTGCTGTATAAATACATTCGGCACATCGATTTTATTCCGACCCATAATTCGGAAGCGAAAATTCCGTTTTCATTACAAAAGATAGTATAATGCGAATTATTTCAGGTTCTGAAAAAGGACGAAAATTATTAATACCCAAAAAATTACCGGCAAGACCTACTACAGATTTTGCCAAAGAATCGTTGTTTAACATTCTGCGAAATCAATTTGATTTTGAAGAACTTTCTGTATTGGATTTGTTCTCCGGGACGGGGAGTATCAGTTATGAGTTTGCGTCACGTGGTGTTCCTTCAATTGTTACGGTTGACAGTCATCGGGAAAGTGTGCGCTATGTGGAACGCACCGCTGAGAGTTTCAGTTTCCCGATTCAAGCGTTCCGAATGGATGTGTTTCAGTATTTAGAAAAAGCCAATCAAAGATTTTCAATAATCTTTTCAGATCCACCTTATGATATGGATTTTCCTTCTTTTGAAAAGATAATATCTCTTGTATTTGAAAAATCGTTGCTTGCAGAAGATGGTTTGCTAATAGTGGAACATCACAAGAAAATGGATTTATCAACGCTGCTGAATTTCCAAAATAGCAGAAAATACGGAGACACCGTATTTAGTTTTTTTGGTATTTAAATAAAAAAAAGCAGGTCTGTAAGCCGGGTTCTGTAATTGAGAAATTTCTCAATCCCTTATCATTTATCTGGACGCTTTGTTACCAAAGACGTTCTATCTGCCGACCCTCCTGCATCGGACGGGAAATCCTCAAACGCAGGTTTACTTGGCATTTCACCGCATAGAGTTTACCTGATTTCACTACAGCATGACCTGTACATTCTTTCTGTTGCACTTGTCCGCCTCCGCAATTTGCGGAGTGACGGCTGTTAGCCGTTATGCTTCCCTGTGGTGCCCGGACTTTCCTCCCTCAATCTGAAATTGAGAGCGATAAGGCGACCTGCGATTCAAAAGTACACTAAAAACTGATTTAACCTATCAAAAAAGAAGCCAAATTTAACGCTTATTGCTTTTACTATCCTTTGAAAATCTTTTTGAGTGCATTTAAAAATTTGTATTTTGCCAACCCTTTCCAAAGTATGTTATGGAACAATTTATCGTATCAGCTCGCAAATACAGACCGACTACTTTTAAAGATGTAGTGGGGCAGCAAGCTATTACAAATACGCTGGAAAATGCCATTTCCAACAATCAGTTGGCACAAGCCTTATTATTCACCGGTCCGAGAGGAGTCGGAAAAACAACCTGTGCCCGAATTCTTGCCAAAAGAATCAACCAAGATGCTGCATCCAAAGGTGATGAAGATTTTGCATTCAACATTTTTGAACTTGATGCCGCTTCAAATAATTCAGTAGATGACATACGGAATTTGATTGAGCAAGTGCGAATTCCGCCACAAGTAGGCAATTATAAAGTATATATTATTGATGAGGTTCACATGCTTTCCACACAAGCATTTAACGCTTTTCTGAAAACTTTGGAAGAACCGCCAAAACACGCCATATTTATTCTTGCGACTACCGAGAAACACAAAATAATTCCCACCATTCTGTCACGTTGTCAAATATTTGATTTTAAACGAATCGGGGTGCAGGATATTAAATCTCATCTCGCCGAAGTAGCAAAAGCAGAAGGAATAGAAGCAGACGATGATGCACTGCATATTATAGCTCAAAAAGCAGATGGCGCTTTGAGGGATTCTTTGTCAATCTTTGATCGCGTGGTTAGTTTTTCAGGAAAAAAATTGACTCGGGAAGCGGTAACAGAAAACCTAAATGTTTTAGATTATACGTGGTATTTTAAAATCACGGATTTTCTATTGCAAAACGACATTCCACAGGTTTTAATGTGCTACAACCAGATTTTGTCTAAAGGATTTGACGGTCATCATTTTATTATGGGATTGGCTTCTCATTTCAGAGATTTATTGGTTTGTCAGAACCCGAGTACCATAGAATTGTTAGAAGTTGGAGAACAAGTAAAAGCCTTGTATTTCGATCAGGCGAAAAAGACAAGTCAGCAATTTTTAATAGAAGCCATCAATCTGGCGAATGATTGTGATTTAAAATACAAGAGCAGTCAAAACCAGCGATTGCTTGTCGAACTTTGTTTAATGAAATTGGCTTCCTTAACTTTTAAGGACGAAAAAAAAAAAAATCCACTGACGGCTTAAACAATAAAATCATTCCGCC
>JAAYLC010000124.1 GCA_012522045.1 Bacteroidota bacterium | reverse complement strand
TAAATCAACCTGTAGACGTGAATAAATTAAATAAAGAGATTATTTTAACAACTTGCATCTGTGATAGAAATTAGAAACTTATCCCCATTTTAGTTAAGTAATTAGCAGTTTTAGAATAACCGGGAGTAAGTGGTTGCCCCGTAACCTGCATTGAGTTTGATTATCCAAAAGTCTTCCTGACCGTAACTTTCTTCTTTTTTATCCCCGTCTTTTGGAGAGTTCGAGGTGCCCGCAAGAATGTAGCCCCCATCGGAAGTGCTGCGGATACTGTTTAAATGGTCGGTTCCGCTCCCGCCAAAACTATGTTGCCAGTCCAAATCGCCTTTCTCATCCATCTTCCAAATCCAATAATCAAAATTACCCGCAGACGCCATAGCCTTGTTGCCCGATTTGCCCGAAAGGGAACTGCCTGCCAGTATAAAACCGTAATCGGCAGTGGGAATGGCATCGAAAAGATATTCGGAGTGAGTTCCTCCGTAAGATTTTTCCCAAAGGATTTCTTGGGCATTCGAAGAATAAATCAGAAAGAAACCAAAGGAAATTAAAAGAGATCTTTGAAATAAATAGCGACTCATAGTATTTAAAGTTTTCTTAAAACTCAGAGAAATGAATATTCTTCAATTATTTCAAAAAAAATGTGAAATTCTCTGATATTCAACTATAAATAAGATTGATTTCTTTACTAATAGATGCTTATGCGTAGCAATTTTTTTATATACATACAACAATTCCCTGAAACAATTGCTGTTTCAGGGGATTTCATCAAAACAAATGTGTGTGATTTAGTCCAGTTTATTTTTTAATGAGTTTGGTACGCAGTGTTACATCTCCTCCTTTTAGCTCTACAATATAAATTCCGCTTTTGATACTGTTTAAATCGATTTTCAATGCCGCATCCGCAGAAGTTACTGACTGCTTGTAAACACTTTTTCCGTCTATTGAAACTACAGAAACTTCAAACTTTTGGGATGTTGCACCTTGTGGGATTTCGATGAATGCATAATCCGTCACCGGGTTGGGATATAAAACCATGTTGGAAGTAAAATTGTTATCGGGTGTATTGAGCGTAGCGTCCATCACAAAAAGTCTCTGTCTACGGTCAATCTGATCATAAAGACTTAAATAGATTTTATTATTTAATTCAAATTCCACTTCTCTAAAAGAATGATTGTTCGGTTGAATATCCATAAACTGATTGGTCTCATCGTAAGAAAACAATTTATACACATTATTTGCATCTCTTAAATGATATAAAAGAAAATCGTCATATTCTGCTAACAATTCCGTGAAAATATACCCTGTCGGGAAGTTTGTAACCGGTTCTACCTGCGAATCCCCTGCGGTATAACTGTAAAGATCATATTGATAACTACTATTCCCATAATTTAGAAACATTTTATCATCAATCTTTCCTGCATACATAAGTAACTGGTAATCATTAGCCCCGAGAATTTCCTGAAAATCGGTTCCGTCATAACTAAATAGCGTGATCTCATTTAACGGTGGTTGGGTATACATAGAAAACATTTCTTTTCCGTCCATTTCCCCGTAGTATTGAGAAATACTATAAGTATAGGATTCGTCGAGAACTAAAGAAAATACTGAACCATCATATTCATAGAGTGCCATACCATCCGAAATTTGGTTGTAAGTAAACAGATATAGCTTATTAGCTGCTTTTGCAAACGAACGTTGGGAATACGCTTTTTGCAAACCCGGTATCTCCGTTAAGTTCGTGCCGTCAAATTTGTATAGCAAATAGGCTGGTTTGTTATCTTCATTGTATCCTTCATAAGTGAGAATAACTTGATTGTCATATAAATCTCCCGGCCATTTCAGTTTAAAATCGGTATTGGGTTTGGGAATCTGCTTTAAAGTATTTCCATCAAAAGAATATAACACAGGTTCAGCGCTGTGATTGACATGATACCAAATCAAGACTTGATTTAAATCGGAGGAATACATAAACTTGAAATAATGACTGCTGTGATTCTGAGGAATATCAAAAGTATTGAAAGAAGTTCCGTCGTAGGCAAGAATAGCTTTGTCTTGTGATCCCTCTATGCAGTTAAACCAAATGCTGTTACCAACATCATTGGCAAATAATTTGGAAGACTTGCAAGCATAACCGCTTGGCATAGGAATAATTTGGACATTTTTTGTGACGGGGTCATATTCATATAAATCGTCACCTTTGAAGTAATATTTGTTATTGATGGCGCCGTAGTATTCTATAAGAAAAAACGGAGAAGTAGTATTCCAATCAATCTCTTCAAAAGCGTATCCATCAAAAGTAAATACCTTATAATTTGTTGTAAAAATAAACGCCAAATTATCTTTTACTTTTATGGTTTCTTTTATACTCCAATCAGCAGGTTGCCCGGGGACAAGTGTGAGCTGGGGATAGGCGTAAAACCCTAAAAACGCGCAAATAAAAAAGAGTAATAGTTTTTTCATAATGTTGCATTTTCGTTAAAATTAAACATAATTATCAATAAAACAAATAATTACAAGTTAAATTGATTGTTTAGAAACTTTTATTGAAACAGCTTATTAATTTCACTTTTTACGATTCAGCGAGGAAGAAGTTTCTATTTAAGCAATAAAAAAAATCCCCTGAAACAATTGTGGTCTCAGGGGATGTGCTATAATAACAATAAAAATATACGATTCATTAAGCTGAATGTTATAAAAACATTTCCTTTAGTGATTCAGCTCATCTTCATTCGGTTGCAGCGGAACTGTCTGAGGAATATAATCTTGCCCCGGAATCACATAATCTGTTCCTTCCTTGTTTAACTTGCTATAATCATACGCCCAACGATAAACATGCGGAATCGGACCTTCCCAGTTTCCGTGAATAGGCTTAATTCCGGTAGTCCACTCCAATGTAGTTGCTTTCCAAGGATTCTGAGGGCCAACTTTACCGTAAAAAATTGAATAGAAGAAGTTGTAGGCAAAGATTGCTTGCGCTGCTACAGTG
>JAAYLC010000204.1 GCA_012522045.1 Bacteroidota bacterium | reverse complement strand
TTGCCGGTGTCCCCGCATCACTTATTAGCGCCATCGTTTCGCCTTGTTTGATTCGGTTGACGAGACGTTCTACCGATTGATGTTCATTGTGCTGATGATGGGATTGCACAGGCGTGGAAATCTCAAAATGTTTTAAAAGTTTTGCGCTGTTACGGGTATCTTCGGCAAGAATTAAATCGACATTTTTTAAAACTTCAATGGCTCGCAGGGTCATATCCTGAAGATTCCCAATCGGCGTCGGAACCAAATATAATTTGGACATAAATTAATCAAATTGCTTTTTGACAAACATCATAAATCGATTGACATATTCTTCCTTGGACTCCCAATTGTTGTAATCCGGTTTTACATTTTCTTCAATAAAACGAGTCGCCTCTTCAAAAGATTCAAAGGTTCCGAGTTGCGACAAAACCCGTGTGTAATCTTCAGTATGTCCTTCAAAAAGATGCTTTACAAATGCCAATCGATCGTTTAAACCGATATTCAAACCCCGACTAAGTGCTTCATTTAATGACTTTTTTCGCGGTGATTCCGAAGTGGATGCGGTTTGTTCGTTTGGTTGGGTTTTTTCTTTGTCTGAGGATGTTGAAGCGGCTTCTGTTTTACGTTCAAATTCGGGCATTTGCCGATAGTGTTCTGCAAATATTTCCAAATCATTCGGGCTTTGTTTGGAGGACTTTGAAATATTTTCTTTTTCAGGTTCATTTAGTTCTTCAAAATCCGAATCCGCTGTTACATCCGCTTCAACAGGTGGTTCTTTGTCATACAGAATCTCATTAATTTCATCTGTTTCTTCGGGAATATGTGCCACAATATCTTTTATTTTCTCTATAGCCGGTTCAGCTAAGTCCTCCTGATGCGGCGATTGTGGAACGGGTTTAGGTTCGACAAACCAATTCCGTTCTCTAAAGCTTTTTGAATCCAACGACTCTTCCATCTTCGGATGTTCCGATCCTTGTATTAAGCTTTCAAGATATTCCAACTGTACCAACTTGTCATATAATTTGGAGACTTCACTTTTCAAAGGACCAATTCGCATCGAAATGTCTTCTGCTAACAGTTGTTTGGCAATCAATTGCAATTGTTTTTTAATTTCTTCTTTCATTATTATTTGATTTTAAGCTGCTTATCAAGATATTGTCCGAAATTACTATCTTTTTATTTTAAACCTGTTTTCTATTTTGTTTTTATAATTTTACATTCTAAATAAGCCATCGTTCTATAACTTCATTTTTTAAGTTTTCATTTTTTAAGTTTTCATTTTTTAGTGTTGAAGGTTATAAGTAAAATCGATGAATTATTTCTTAATCAAGGGTAAAGTTAAGGCATGTTTCTCGAAAATACCGTAAATCAGAAAGAACAATTTGGTTGGATTGAGGTTATTTGTGGTTCTATGTTTTCAGGAAAGACTGAAGAGTTAATTCGTCGCTTGAAAAGAGCACAATTCGCCCGACAACGCGTGGAGATTTTTACGCCATCGGTAGATGTTCGTTATGGTGAAAATATGGTGACCAGTCACGACCGAAATGTCATTCGATCTACATCGGTTCCCGCTGCCGCCAACATTCCCATTTTAGCAGATAATTGCGATGTGGTTGGAATTGATGAAGCACAGTTTTTTGACGATGAGATTGTCAAAGTTTGCAATGACCTTGCAAACCGTGGTGTTCGTGTGATTGTCGCCGGATTGGATATGGATTTCAAAGGAAATCCGTTTGGTCCTATGCCGGCATTGATGGCAACTGCCGAATACGTTACCAAAGTTCATGCTGTATGTACACGCACCGGAAATTTAGCCCATTACAGTTACAGAAAATCTAAAAGTGAAGCACTTGTACTCCTCGGAGAAAATATGGAATACGAACCGTTGAGTCGTGCTGCTTTTTATAAAGCTATGAAGGAAGAAAAACAACAGCCTCCTTTAAATGAAAAAGAGAAATTAACATCTTCAAAAGCAGAAAATGACACCAACAACAATGAATAATTCCAATAATTCATGGAGTGAAACAGTCTTAGAAATAAATCTGGATGCACTCACGCACAATTTTAATTTTTTGACATCCAAAATCAATTCCGACCATGTTTTTATGGGAGTGGTTAAAGCCAACGCTTACGGAAGTGATGCCATTATTATTGCCAAAGAATTAGAAAAACTCGGCGCCGATTATCTCGCGGTGGCTTATTCAAAAGAAGGCATTGAGTTAAGAGAAGCCGGCATCGAATTGCCTATTATGGTGCTTCATCCGTTGCCTGCTAATTTTGACATCCTGGTGACATACAAATTAGAACCTGCAATTTACTCGGTTAATATCTTAAACCATTTTCTCAGATTTCTTGAAGATGATGACGTTCAGCACTATCCGATTCACTTAAAAATCAATACCGGATTAAATCGTTTGGGCTTCAAACCCAATCAAACACAAGAAATTATAGGATTGATTTCAGAAAATAAATCAGTAAAAATACATTCTATCTTTTCGCATTTGGTAGCAAGCGAGGATCAGAATGAAACAGAATTAACGCAGACACAAATCCGTCAATTAGAAGAAACCGCTTCTGTCATTTCCGAGAGTTTGGGATATCGTCCGATGTTGCATTGCAGCAATACGGCATCCATGGTCAAATATTCCCAAGAACAATTTGATATGGTACGCGTAGGCATGGGATTGTATGGCTATACCTATGATTCTGAAATCAATCAACAATTGCGACCCGTTACCACATTAAAAACCGTCATTTCTCAGATGCATCATTTACAACCCGGAGACAGTGTCGGATACAACCGCGGATTTACGGCAAATCAACCGACAAAATCGGCGACACTTCCGGTAGGTCATGCTGATGGGATTCCCAGAAAGCTCGGAAAAGGTAAAGGCTGGGTCGTGATTAACGGACAAAAAGCGCATATAATCGGGAATGTCTGCATGGATATGATTATGGTGGATGTTAGTGAAATTCTTTGTGAAGAAGGACAGGAAGTCATCGTTTTTGGTGAAAACAATCCCGCTGACATGCTTGCTGAAGCCGCAGATACCATAACTTACGAATTGATTTCCGGAATCAGTTCCCGAATAGAGAGAAAAATAATTCGTGACAATTAGAAATAATTACCATATTTTTGAATATCCAATTTTAAAAACAATCAAATTATGAAAATTCTTAAAGAATTCCGTGATTTTATAATGACGGGAAATGTCATTGACCTTTCTGTTGCAGTATTGTTGGCGACAGCAGTAGGTGCAGTTGTATCGGGATTTACTCAAGATGTGATGATGCCGATTGTCGGTGAATTTACAGGTGGCATTGATTTCTCTGATATGAAAGTTGTATTATCCCCCGAAGAAGTTGGCGCTGATGCCGAAGTTGTAAAGCCTGAAAATGCAATTCTTTACGGGAAGTGGATAAATTCCATTATCAACTTGATTATCGTTGGTTTTGTTTTATTTATTATTGTAAAAACTTACGGTAAAGTAAGAAAGAAAAAAGAAGAAGCACCTGCACCCGATTCCGGACCGTCTGAATTGGATATCTTGAAAGAAATTCGCGACGAATTACGCAAAAAATAACAACTCCCCATAAATAAGCGGAGAACCGCTACGCCACAAATTCTAATACTAAACCCTCTTTGTAAATCTGGCAAAGAGGGTTCTTTTTTTTTACCTTTGCAACTCTTAACTAAAGATTATGTCCATAGCAATTGTCGGCATTACAGGTCTTGTTGGCCAAATGCTTTTAAAAATTTTGGAAGAACGCGACTTCCCGATTTCCGAACTCATTCCTGTAGCCTCTGAAAAATCTGTAGGGAAAACAGTTTCATACAAACAAAAATCTTATAAAATCATTTCTTTAGAGGAAGCTGTTTCCAGAAAACCCAAAATCGCTTTTTTTGCTGCCGGCGGAACCATTTCAACGGAATGGGCTCCAAAATTTGCAGCAGCGGGAATTACAGTCATCGACAATTCCTCGGCTTGGAGAATGAATCCTAATATCAAACTTGTGGTTCCTGAAATCAATGCTCATATTCTTACCAAAGACGATAAAATTATCGCCAATCCTAATTGTTCTACCATTCAATTGGTGATGGTACTTGCACCGCTTCATAAAGAATTTAAATTAAAACGCGTAATTGTTTCTACCTATCAATCCGTTTCCGGAACCGGAATCAAAGCTATCAGACAATTGAATAACGAGCTGAAAGGAATTACAGCGGAAATGGCGTATCCTTACCCGATTTTTAAAAATGCCTTGCCTCACTGTGATGTATTCGAAGATAACGGATATACCAAAGAAGAAATGAAGTTGGCACGCGAACCAAAAAAGATTTTGGGCGACTCCGGTTTTTCTATTTCTGCCACTGCCGTTCGCATTCCGGTTGAAGGCGGTCATAGTGAAGCGGTGAATGTTGAATTTTATAATCCCTTTGATCTGGCGCAAGTTCGCTTGCTGCTCCATCATACACCTGGAGTAAAACTTCAAGACAATCCTGATACAAACACCTATCCGATGCCAATTTATGCGCAAGGTAAAGATGAAGTATTTGTCGGGCGCATACGTCGTGACGAAAGCTTGCCAAACACTTTAAATATGTGGATTGTTGCTGATAATTTGCGCAAAGGTGCAGCGACCAATGCCGTGCAAATAGCAGAATATTTATTGGTTAAAGGGCATATCTCCTAAAAAACTCATGTCACCCTGTTAATTTTTTAACTACTTCCATAAGGATGTTGTTGTTTTTTTGTTTATATTCATATCGTTAACAAAAAACATCATTTCCTCATGAACTCAACCTTTACCAGACTCTTGCGTGTCATTCTCGGACTCGTACTATTGACTTTCGGACTCTACAAAGTCTTGCCGTTTAAATTTATACCGCCCCCTGACTTTTCACAACAGGCTTCGGAGTTTTTATCTACACTCACCGCTTCCGGTTACATTCTATTTGTTCTCGGCCTTTTTGAAATTTTTATCGGATTGTTACTGCTGCTGCGAAAATGGGTGCCGTTTGCATTGGTGCTCTTTGCGCCTATTTCTCTGAATATTTTTATGTTTCATCTGTTTTTAGACAATAACGGCTTGCTTATGGCATCGCTCATTGTGCTTATGAACGCTACTTTGATGTACAAATACTGGAGACATTACAAAATTTTATTTTATTAATGGCTCTGCAAGAGCATGAAAAAATATCCCACAGATTTTAGTCTTGGGATATTTTCTTTTTATAGCCATTTAAAAAATTTAATGATTACGTTTAAAAAATAATATGTTAATTTGTCTTAACAAAACATTATTGAAAATAACGATTATAAACTGTAATTTCTTGAATTAGCCAAGAATAACTACAATCTTTTTTTGAAAGAACCATTTTAAACCAAATTTAAAACCTATTTCTATGATACGAGTAATTTTATTTACACTAGTATTGATTTTTTCAGGTTGTAAAAGCACCGTTACAACCCCGGATGAAGCGCTAAAAAAATTAGGTAAAAATCCGCACTATGAAGTAGACGGGAAACCTGTAAATGAGCAGGATTTGCTTAAAATAGACTCAGAAGATGTTGCCCTTGTCAGCACTTATTTTGGTAAAGAGGCGAAGCAATTATATGGAAAGAAAGCAAAGGATGGTGTAGTGATTATTCAAACCAAGAAATTTGCAACAAATAAATATGAGACATTTTTTAAATCGTATTCCCAAGACTATGAACAAATGCTGTCAATTACTGATAGGAAGGACATTCAGTATATCTTAAATGACAACGTGTTAACAGAAGATTTCGAAGGAAGCTTAGCGTTGCTCAACAATGAATTATTAAAAGAATTAAAAGTAGTAAATCAAGAAACTTTATCAGAAAAATACGATATCAATGACGGGACTGTAAAATATCATGCAGCCGTACAGTCCTGGGAACGAAATTGGGATAATCTTGCTGCCTTTTTAAATTATCCGCAGGAGATCCGAAAACTCATCTATACCACCAATATCATCGAAAGTTTCAACGCTAGCTTGCGCAAGTATACCAAGAATAAAAAAGTCTTTCCTAATGATAACGCGGCTTTAAAGTCAATTTACCTTACTGCTCAGAATATCAGTAAGAAATGGAAGAAAACACGCTTTAATTGGGCTCGAATTTACAATCAGTTGTACATTTGTTTTCCAGGTAGGTTATAATCATTAATTTTAAAACCTATGAATTTTGAAATTATTTTTCAAAAACACAAAATTCTGGATAGACTCTTTTAAAATGCTTAAATAATCACCATTTAAATTGGCGCCGCGTTTTAATCCTTCTTCAATGATTGCAAGATTGCTTTCATAACTGCCACCCATTTGCTTGGTCAAGGCATTGGCTGCTTCACCAACGGATTTGGCATCTTCTTTATAGACATCGGCTATTTCACGGCTTTTGCTTAAAAATCGATCCAAATCTTTTCCGGTAAGATCGGTTAATCTCTCAAATTCATTACGAAGATTTTTTATATCAACGGCAAAATCAAAGGAACTTGTAATCTTTTGAGCTAATTCTACAAACTGATTGGCTTGGAAAGCAACATTTCCCCAATCGGTTTTGATTCGGGAAAAACTTTCCAAATCCTCTTTTAAGGTTCGGACGTTTTCACCGGCAGTTAAAAGTCTTTCTCTGAGTTTGTCAACTTCTTTGCGCTGATCTTCAACAGCTTTTTTTGCCTTTCCCCATTGTCTTCCGGGAGCAGCTTTTTTCCAAGCACTTTCAAGGTCTTTTAATGTTTTTTCTTTATCGGAAAGTTCTTTTTTTGTATTTCTCAAGAAAGCCTCCTCTTCTTCAAGTGCTTTCTTTGTTTTCTTTTCTGTCAGCTCCCAATTCGATCCAACATCCTTAACGGCCTCAATAGACTCTGTTATTGTTGAAGTAACTTTTTTAATGGCATCACGGATGTTTCCGCCAAGATTTAATGACCATTCTGTTGATACTGTTGCCATTTTTTATTATATTTGAATTATGCTTAAGAAATTAAAACACATATCGCCTGCTCTTTATGCTTGGTCAAGATTGTTCTTCTATCTTGCTATCGTTTTATTGGCTTTAGCTGTACCTGTGGGTTTTCTTGGATTGTTATTTTATGATTTTCAAGCTACCTTAGGTCTCACTATTGCCATAAGTTCATTAGTTCTTACATTCTATATTGCTGTTCAAATTGGAAAAAGAAACAGTAATCCCTTTCGTTAATCACTTCTTGCCAAAAACAGCATTTACTACTTCATACATCACTTTCCGGAACGCATTTTCCATAATTGCTTCCTGTGCTTCCAGTTCCATCCGGCGCACATACACCCACTCCTGAAACCGCTGTGCCCAATCCTGGTCGCTCAACGTCTGTGGGTCGATACCGTATTGAACGCGAAGGATGGCATCACGGATGTTTCCGCCAAGATTTAAATTCCATTCTGTTGATACTGTTGCCATTTTTTGTTATATTTGAATTATGCTTAAGAAATTAAAATACATATCGCCTGCTCTTTATGCTTGGTCAAGATTGTTCTTCTACCTTGCTGTTGCTTTATTGATGATTGCAATTCCAATTGCTTATCTCGTATGTCTTTTTTACAATCCTGCTTTAACCTTGGTTGTAAGCGTAATCATTTTTTCATTGTTTATTTATTCCGGTGGTAAACACGGTAGCTTCCGTTAATCACTTCTTCCCAAAAACAGCATTCACCACTTCATACATCACTTTCTGGAACGCATTTTCCATAATTGCTTCCTGTGCTTCCAGTTCCATCCGGCGCACATACACCCACTCCTGAAATCGCTGTGCCCAATCCTGGTCGCTCAACGTCTGTGGGTCGATGCCGTATTGAACGCGAAGAATGGCATCAATCTTTTCAAAATCCCGACCGGTGCCATCCTTCGTATCTAACCAAAACCGGGCTAAATCTTTTTTATGTCAGCTTTGGCTGTTTTTGTCAATTCGCCTATTTTTCCAATCAGCGAGCCATAAACCCCACCGTCGTTTTCGTACGCTTCTTTATCTCCTTCCAAAACACATCCCAGCATTACCTTTTGCTGTGCATTCACGTCTTTCTTTGCTTCGTGCTGAACAATGGCCTGAATCACTGCCCGGCTTGGTTTCTTTACCAGATAATGAAACGCATAACCATCGTCGGTTTCAACAATGACTTCCCGTAAATTTCGTTTTCCGCCCACCTTTGCAGCGTGAGCTTCAATCTCCGCATCCCCAAAAGGACGTACTGTTTCTAATTTTTGTTCTTCCATTTTATTCAATTAAATCACGTTCCAATCGATATGGCTCACGATAAGCTCATATTCCGTAGCGATGGTTCCATCGGCCTGAGATACCTCAATCCCGTCATTAGTAAACTCACAGTTCCGGATCACGTCTTTATAGATCATTCCGTCATCCGCTTCATATTCCACCACGATATCAAAAGGAGCTACATCCAGTAATCGCCTCCCGGGTGGCATTGCTAATTTCAAAGCATCTACTTCTTCTTTGAATAGGGTGATGGATGCTTCCGCCTCATAATTGCCGCGGCTTCTTCCCACCGGATATGGCCCCGCACCATAGACGTTCTCTTTTTCCTGTGAGTCATTATAACTTAGTTGAGTGATGCCTTCCACATCGCGCCCCATTAGGTTCACGGTAACGGAATTCCACCCTTTCATGGTGCCAAATTTGTTTATTATTCGTTCTGCTGCCATTTCTTTTATTTTACTATTAATCTATTTCGTGAAGCGTGAAGCGAAATGCGTGAAGCGTTCCAACTCCCAACTTTCAACTTTCAACTTCCCACATTAACCATTAACCATTAATCATTAATCATTAATCATTAACCATTAAACATTATTCGTCAACCCCACCGCCACTTCAAACTCGTGAACAATGCCATCCGCCACAATCAAAGCTTTCACTTTAACCGGTTCGGTGCTGTTTACGATTTGTTTGTGATCGATGCTTACTTCAAAGCCCGAAATGTCATCGTCTGTCAGCATCCGATTTAGGTTTCTCTCCAAAAGCGTTTGCCAACTCCGAAATGAGCAAGCGCATCTTGGGCGGTTCCGGCATTACCGATGAAAAGAGTTTTGTGGGAAGTGCGGAAATACAGTTCAGAATGGCTAAGGATCGTTATGATTCCGACAGGCTTTTACTGAAAAATGTTATCAACCAACAGCTGTTTCCACGCTTGGCAAAGCTCAGCCCGGTGTATCTTCCTTTGGCCAATCATTATTTTGAATGGCAGGAAGAACCGGAAGACCCGCACTATTTGAAAGACCTGGTTACCGGACTTGCACCGCATTTTGATTTGGACATCGAAGAGCTCAGCCAAAGACTGGGAGTAACGATACTCTCGCAAAAAAGAAACGCCACCCTTCCGGAACCGGAACAGGACGTAAAGGCTCTTTTTGATGAACTGACAGTTTTTTATGAAAGCCACCACGATTGTGGCCACGAACCGGACGTGGAAGTAACGGCATTGGATTTTTCTAAATGGGATGCACTTATAGACCGGATTGCTAAAGATTTACACGAGGGAAAGTTAAAGCCCGAAGACCTGGATAGCGATGCCATTAACGCCACCTATTCGGAACTAAACCAAGCCGGAAGAAAAGGCTATGGCAAAGACTGGAATTCTTTTCCCGGAGACGGTAAAGGAGAGTTGCCAAACGAGCTGAAGAAAAACCTTTATATGTTCTCCGGAGCAAAAACATATTCGATGCTTGAGCAGTTGAATGGCTTTCTGTATGACCAATCCGGAAGGTTATTACCTTACAATGAATTTGAAGTCCTTGCACGAAAGTTGAACCGGCAATACAACCGCAATTGGCTACAAGCCGAATGGCAAACCGCCCGAACCGCAGCCCAAATGGCGCAGAAATGGGAACGCCTGCAAGAAACAAAAGACTTGTTCCCAAATCTTGAATTTAGAACCGTAGGCGATGACAGAGTGCGCGATGCACACCGGGAACTGCACGGAATCATTAAACCCATAGATGATGAATTTTGGTCAAAATATTACCCGCCATTAGATTGGAGATGTCGCTGCGATGCCGTTCCCACCGCTGCCGATCCTAAAGGAGAAGTGCCTGAAAATATGCGCGAACCAAACTTTAAAGGAAACATAGGCAAAGATAAAGAAATCTTTACCCAAAAACACAATTTCTTTAAGCTGTTGAATAAGGATGAGAATGCAAAGCGAAATATGGAGCTGATGAAATTGAATGCGCCGCATATTAAACATTCCAAAAACAAGAAGGTGGAAGTGAGCATTTTTGCGGATAAGAAAGATTTAAGCCAGAATCTGGAAAGTGCCATTAAGATTGCGGACAACCTGAACATAAAAGTGCAAATACGACCACATTTGGACACCAATATTGCCA